>CAZPWP010000082.1:0-8682 GCA_964590295.1 uncultured Victivallis sp. | reverse complement strand
AACTGGATGTTTGAGGATTTTACTCAATTCAAACTCGTGAAAAATTGAGCTTTTCTCGACATCGAAGTGGAAATTTATCATGGGAGTGGCGAAATGAGTGCGAAGAAGGATCAAGCGGTCTACACCCGCGGCCCGATCGGCAAAACGATGATGAAAACTGCCTTCGCGATGGTGGCAGGCACGCTGGCGATGTCGGGATACAACATCGCGGATACCTTTTTCGTCGGGCAGCTCCACTCGGAAATTCCACTGGCGGCGATGGGCTTCACCTTCCCGGTCATCATGCTGATCGGCTGTGTCTTCCGCGGGCTCGGCGTTGGTGTGATGACCACGACGGCGCAGGCGCTGGGCGGCGGGCGCCACGAACGGGCGGCGCGGCTGGCGACCTCCGGACTGGTGCTTGTACTGCTTTTTTCGATGGTGCTGGCGGTGCTCGGCATGATGACGATCAACGGCACCTTCGAGTACTTCGGTGCGCGGGGCGAGGCGCTTGCCGAAGTGAAAAAATATATGAACATCTGGTACTTCGGCTGCGCGACCGCGTCACTTTCGATGGTGGGCAACGACCTGCTGATTGCGGCCGGGGACTCCCGGGTCGCCAGCGGCATGATGATGGCGGGCATGATCGTCAACGTGATCCTTGATCCGCTCTTCATCTTCGGAATCGAACCGTTCCCTGCGATGGGGATCCGCGGCGCGGCACTCGCGACGATCTTCTCGCAGCTGCTGGCGACGATGGCGTTGCTCTGGCTGCTCTATCGACGGCACAAGCTCATCGTTCTGGAAATGATGCCGTGGCGGCAGCTCCGTGCGGCGTGGATGCTGATGATCCGTTTTGCGATTCCGGCCGCGCTCGGCATGCTGCTGATGCCGATCGGCAGCGCAGTCATTACCCGGATCACCGCCGAATTCGGCAACACCGCGGTGGCAGCAACGGCAGCGGCGGGACGGCTGGAGATGGTCGCCTTTATCTTCCCGATGGCGCTGGGAATTTCGCTGTTGCCGATGATCGGGCAGAACTACGGCGCGCGCCTTTACAGCCGGATCAATCAGTGCCGGCGGTTCGCGCTGCGGTTCGCCTTCTGGTTTCTGCTGGTGATGGCGGGGATCTATTTTATCTTTGCGCCGCAGCTGGTGCGATTCTTCTCCGCCGATCCCGGCGTACAGGAGATCATGGTCGTCTACATGCGGATCATTCCCTTCGGGTTCGGCATGATCGAAATCCACCGCTACAGCGGCTTCTTCTTCACCGGCTGCGGACTGCCGTCGATCGCAGCCTGGCTCAACGCGCTGCGGATTCTCGGGCTGATGATTCCGCTTTCGCTGCTGGCGCTCTGGTTCGGGAGTCTCGCCGGACTCTTCTGGGCGCGGCTGGCGGCCGATCTGCTCGGGGGGGGGATCGGCTGGTATTGCGCCTCGAAGATGACCCGTCGCCTGCCTGCCGACGGAGAGCCTCCGCCGGTCCGTTCCGCCGGGCAAGGGTGGCGGCGGATGCTGCCGCGCCGCCTGCTCGCCCTCGCAGAGGCGAAGAGCAATCTCGGATGAGCAGGAAAGGGAATTCCCGGCACATTTCCGCTTGATATTCTGCGGAAGTCGTATATATTGCTTCCGGACAATCAACCAAGGGAGGTGCTTCATGGGAAAGAAGGTTCTGGTTCTGACCGGGAGTCCGAGGCGGACCGGCAACAGCTTTGCGCTGGCCGAAGCGTTCATCCGCGGCGCGGAATCGGCGGGGCACGAGGTGATGCGGTTCGATGCCGCGGCGGCTTCCATTCAGGGATGCCGCGCCTGCAACCAGTGTTACCGGAAGGGGACGGCGTGCGCGTTCGACGATGACTTCAACCGACTCGCTCCGATGCTGGAGGAGGCAGAGGTGCTGGCGTTCATCATACCGCTCTACTGGTTTACCTTTCCGATGCAGATCAAGGCGGCGATCGACAAGTTCTACGCGCTGCTGGTCGGGGAACGGGAGTGGAAGGTGCGCGAATCTCTGCTGCTGGTCACCGCAGAAACCGGCGATATGCACGACTTCGACGGCATCGTCCGCACCTTCGAACTTCTGAACTCCTACCTCAAGTGGAAGGAGCGCGGCCGCCTTCTGGTGCCGAACGTCAACCTGCCCGGAGATATCGTCGGGACCGGTGCGCTATCTTCCGCCGAGAAACTGGGCCGCTCGCTCTGAGCGGTGATTTTCCGCCGGGCGGGGGAGGTCGGCGGGGTCACCGCCTTCCGGCGCTCCGCTGCTCCGCGGCGAGCCAGAGCCGCTGAAGTTCCCCGAGGTCATTCACCCGGTAGTCGGGCCGGATGTCGGCGGTGGAGCCGGTATCCGCCCCCGGACCGGTGATCCGGCAGGTGAGGGTTCCGGCGGCGCCTCCGACCGCGATGTCGGTGGCGAGCCGGTCTCCCGCCATCAGGCAGGCTTCGACCGGAACGTTCCGCCGGGCGGCCGCGGCGCGCAGCATGCCCGGATCGGGTTTCCCCAGCACTTTGAGCCGGATCCCGGTCGCGGTTTCGAGGCAGGCGGTCAGCGCGCCGCAGTCCGGCAGCCAGGAGGGCCGGTCGGTCGGACAGAAGCGGTCCGGATGGGTGGCGAAGCCGGGCACTTCCTGTTTCAGAAACCAGGCAGCGCGGTAAAGCCGTTCATAGACCAGTTCGCGGTCGAAGGCGACGATCACCGCTTCCGGCGCATCGTCGTCGAGCTGGAATCCCGCCGCTTCGAAGGCGGGGCGGATGCACGTCATTCCGAGCAGGAAGAGCCGCTGTATTTCCGGGTAATTGCTTTTCAGAAAGTCGATCGTGTAGTCGGTCGAAATCTAGAACTCCTCCGGCGCGGCGTCGATCCCCATTGCCTGGAGTTTGGCCACGTACTGCTCCGTGCTGTACGACGAGTTGTTTGGATAGAAAGGTGTGGCCGATTCCTCGCTCCGCGAGAAAACGGAGAAAGGGCAGCGTGGTCGGATAGAGCCGGCCGCCGTGGTAGATGGTTCCATCCATATCGAGAAAGACATGGAGAATGTCGCACAAAGTCCGCATGTACGGTCTCCCTGCTGTTTTTTGTTTACCTATTTGTTTACTGAATATAAAACAAAAGTAAGAATAGCAAGTTCGGTTCATTTTTTTTCTGCGAAGAAGGAGGCGGATCAGTCGCGGGCAGAGCGGAGGCTGCGGAGGATGGAACGGGCGTGGACGAGCGCCGAATCGCCGCCGCCGAGCATGCGGGCGATCTCCGCGGCGCGTTCGCGTTCGCAAAGCAGCCTGCTTTCCGAGAAGGTTCTTCCCTCCTCCGTGTGTTTGACCACGCAGTAGTGGCGGTCGGCGCGAGCTGCCACCTGGGCGAGGTGGGAGATGCAGAGGATCTGGCGATGGCGGCCGAGGTTGTGGAGCTCTTCGCCTACCCGGTTGGCGGTTTCGCCGCCGATGTTGACGTCGATCTCGTCGAATACCACCACCGGAATGGAATCGGCATCGGCGAGGACGGTTTTCAATGCGAGCATCAGGCGCGAGAGTTCGCCGCTGCTGGCGATCTTCCGCAGCGGCTGAAGCGCTTCGCCCACGTTGGCTGAGAACATGAACTCGATCCGGTCCATGCCGGTGGGGCCGGGGTGGACGGCGGTGAACTCCACTTCAAGACGGCTCTTGCCGAAGCCGATGGCACCGAGTTTGGCGTGGACCTCTTCCGCGAACTTTGCGGCGCAGTTGCGGCGTTTTTCTGAGAGGAGGCGGGCAGTTTCCGCAAGTTCATTCGTCAGCGCCTTGCGGCGGGCGTCAAACTCCTCACGCCGTTCGCGGGTGCGGGCGTAGTTTTCGAGCCGTTCCGCCGCTTCGGCGCGGGCGTCGAGCACCTGCGGGAGCGACGGACCGTATCGCCGCTTCAGTGTGAAGAGTTCACCGAGGCGGGTCTCGATGGCGGCGAGCGCTTCGGCGTCGAGATCGACCTTGTCGGCGAGCGCGCTGACCGATTCGGAGAGGCTGTTCACCTCCTCCCGGATGGCGTCGCATTCGGTGAGGAGGCCGCCGGTGATGGTTTCGTCGATGCGGGCGAGCTCCTGCAGACTGCGGTAGACGTCGCCGAGCCGGTCGGCGAGGGAGTCCTCGCCGTCGGTCAGCGCCTCGGTGAGCCGTCCGGCGGTCTCGATCACCTGCCGGGAATTCGAAGCGAGTTTATGCTTGGCGGAGAGTTCCTCATCCTCACCGGGGAGGGGATTGATCCGGTCGATCTCCTCGGCGAGCAGTTCGAGTCGGGAGAGTTCGGTTTCATCCGGAATGGAACGGTCGAATTCACGCCGTTCCTCTTCGAGTTGTTCCAGCCTGGTGCAGAGTTCCGCACAGCGGCACCGGAGTTCGCCGTTTCCGGCGTAGTGGTCGAGGAGTTCGAGCTGCCGGGCGGGCACGGTGAGCGAAAGCTGTTCATTGGCGCCGTGGAGGTCGACCAGCTGCCCGCCGATTTCAGCCAGCAGCCGGGCGCCGACCGGGGTGTCGTTGATGAAGTTGCGCACGGTGGCGGGGGTGATGAGCCGCCGGATCTGCAGCTCCGCCGTTTCCCGGTCGAACGGGATTCCCGCCTCGTCAAGCATGGTTCCGACGGTCTCCGTCAGATAAGCGGGAACCGTGAAGCTGCCGGAGACAATGCAGCGGTCTGCTCCGGTACGGATCACGCCCCGGGCGGCGCGATCGCCGAGCAGCAGCTCGACCGAACCCATCAGGATGGATTTCCCCGCGCCCGATTCGCCGGTGACGACGTTGAAACCCGGACCGAATTCGAGTTCCGCCGATTCGATCAGGGCGTAATTTGCGATTTTTAAGTAGGTGAGCATGGAGTAAAAAATAGCACGCCGCAGTGGATTTTCAAGGCTGAGGGGAGCATTTTTACCCGGATCCGGTCAACGGTTCCGGGTCCCTTCCAGATGGAGCGCTCCCTGCCGCAGAATGCGCAACTCCGTTCCCGTTGCATCCACCACGGTCGAGGCGAGGGCGCCTTCGGCGATCGGTCCGCCGTCGACCGCCAACGCCACCTCACCGGTGAGCTCGGAGAGTGCCGCCGCGAGGTCGCGCGCATCCGGTTCGCCGGAGCGGTTCGCGCTGGTCTGCGCCAGCGGACAGCCGGCGAGTTTCAGAACTTCCGCAAGCAGTGGATGATCCGGCACCCGGAATCCCACGGTACCGCCTTCGCGCAGCGGGGCGATGATGGTGATCGCCCCGGGGCAGTATCGTTCGGCGAGTTGTTCCGGGATGCCGTCGAGTACGACGCCGTATTCCGGCAGCTTTCGCCAGTCGGCGATGAACCAGCCGAGCTTCTTCGCGGCGGCGCGCCCCTTGAGTTCGTAGATGCGCTGCACCGCCGCTTTGTCCGAAGCACGGCAGACGAGGCCGTAAACCGTTTCGGTCGGCAGCAGCAGTACCGCGCCTGGCGCGGCGAGGAGTTCGGCCGCGCGTCGGGCGACGGCGTCGATTCCGGCGGAGGCGAGTTCGACGACCGGACTCATTCCTCCTCCTCGTCATGCTGATCGAGCATCCAGTGCGGAATGCGTTCTCCGAGGTAGCTGCAGAGGAATGCGACGATTCCGGCGGCGAACCCGTAGACCGCCCCGCAGGTCAGCGCACGGTCGAACTCGTTGCTGTTCATGAGTTCGGTGAAGGACAACCCGGTACCGCAGGAGTTGACGAAGGTGTAGGCGATCCAGACGCCGGTGGAGACCGCCATCGTCGCCCAGGCGGCGTTCTTGCTCGCCTTGGGCACGTAGAGCGCGGTGATGACCGGCAGGAAGACCACGACCAGCTGCGAGGCCCAGCTGTTGATCATCAGTTTGTAGATGCTTTCGACATTCATCGCCAGGTAGAGGGCGATGATGGTGAGCAGTACGGTGGTGACGCGGGTGAACCAGAGCAGCCGCTGATCGCTCATGCGCGGCCAGATCGAACCGATGACGTTGTTGCAGAGCAGCGAGGAACCGGCCAGCAGCGAACTGTCCGCCGAGCTCATGATCGCCGAGATCAACGCGGCGAGGAAGACGGTGAGAATCAGCGGATGCATGCTGCCGAGGATGATAATCGCCATCCGGGGCAGGACCTGATTTTCGATGTCGCCGCCCATCGCTTCGGAGGTGACACCGTGCGCGGCGAGCACGTAGCGGGCGGTGAAGCCGATGGTGATCGGCACGAGGCCGATCGCGGCATAGAAGAAGCCGGAGATCACCGCGCTGGAAACGGCGATCTTTTCGTTGCGGCTGGAGAGAGAGCGCTGGATGAGGTCCTGCCCGATGGTGCAGCCGAGACCCATGATGATCCAGCTGCCGATGTAGTATACCCAGTCGGTGGAGGTGGGCGCGACGCCCGCCTGGGTGCGGATCCAGAGCGAGAGATCGTCGGAGGAGAGCCGGGCGGAAACCGCCTCCCATCCGCCCGCCTGGCTGAGGGCGCCGGGCACGATCAGGAAGAGGCCGATAACGATGAGCGAGACTTGGACCACATCGGTGAGCGTCACCGCCCACATGCCGCCGGCGAAGGTGTAGACCAGCACGACGACCGCGCCGATCAGAGTGCCGTGCAGGATGCTCATTCCGGTGAGGACATGGAGGATCGTGCCCATGCCGAGCAGCTGGGCGCCGAGCCAGCCGATGTAGACTGGAATCATCCAGAGCGAGGTGTAGACGCCGGCCCACTTGCCGTATTTGCGTTCGACGATATCGGTGACGGTGAGGCACTTCAGGCGCCGGAGCATGCCGACGATGAAGATGCCGGAGATGATGAGGCTGACCGAGGCGCCGAAGGGGTCGGCGAGCACGCCGCCGATTCCCTCGTTGTAGACGGTGGCGGCGACGCCCATGCTGGAACCGGCACCGAACCAGGTGGCCAGCAGCGTGGCGGTGGACATCCAGAGCGGAAGCCGGCGCCCGGCGACGAGAAAGTCGTTCATTCCCTTGACCCGGCGGCTCGACCACATGCCGATGCCGATCAGGACCGCCATGTAGACGGCGATGCCGATCCAGAGGGTGAGTTTGTCTCCGGCGGAGAGACCGAAATCTCCGGCCGTCTGCTGCACCTGGACGGCGGCTTCATTCAGCTGACTTGCCATACCGGTCTGCCTTATCATGAAAATTGACAATAAAAAGAAGGCAGGATTCAAAATTCCTGGATCCTGTCATGAACTCCGGTGGATTTTTCCCTGCACTGCCTGTGCTGAGTTATAAACTATCGTTTTTTATCGTGAATTCAACATCTGAAACGAAAAAAAAGGATTTTTTTTCCCACCTTGGCCGCTTGAAAAAGTTGCGGCGGCAGATTATGCTATCCCGCATGAAAGAGAAACGGGAAATCATCATCGCCGCGCCGCACGGGGTGTGCGCCGGAGTGCGGCGCGCCTTGGAGGCGGTCGAATCAGTGCTGCACCGGTGCGGAATTCCGGTGTACGTGCTGCATGAAATCGTTCACAATGATTTTATTGTGAACAATCTTCGCTCGCGCGGCGTGCACTTCGCCGAAACTCTCGACGAGGTGCCGGAGGGGGCGGTGCTGCTCTTCAGCGCCCACGGTGTCTCCGCCGCAGTGGAGCAGGAGGCGCGGAACCGGAAACTCCGGATCGTCGATGCGACCTGTCCGCTGGTGAAGCGGCTGCAGGTCGCGGCGGCGCAGCGGAGTGGTCCCGGTGATCTGCTGATCCTGATCGGCCATCGCGGTCATCCGGAGGTGGAGGGGGTGCTTGGCCGGACCGGCCCCGGCATGTTGCATGTCGTCGAGAATGAGGCGGATATTGCGGCGCTTCCCGACGATTCCGGCGCCCGGCGGATCAGCCGTCTTGCTCAGACGACGTTCAACTGCGAAACGGTCGAGACGATAACCGAAGCGCTGCGACGGCGCTACCCTGCGCTGGAATGCGGGCCGGGGATCTGTTACGCTACCACCAACCGGCAGAATGCGGTGCGTGAGCTTGCCTCGCATTGCGGGATGATGCTGATTATCGGCTCGCAGCGTAGTTCCAACTCGAACCGGCTGCGTGAAATCGCGGCTTCGTGCGGCTGCCGGGCTTTTCTGATCGACGGACCGGAGGCTCTGCCGCCGGAAGTTTTCTCCTGGTGGGGGGCGATCGGTGTCAGCGCCGGGGCGAGCGCGCCGGAAGAGCTGGTCGAACGGACCGTCACCCGGCTGGAGGAGCTGGGGTTCGGTCCGGTCCGTCTCCTCGGCGAGCCGGAGCAGAAACTGGAATTCGCGCCGCCCGGAATGCTGGAGGGCTGACGCCGGATTTCCGGCGGCGCGAACCGGAAATCAACCCAAGCGCGGCGATCTTCTCCAACCATCCCTGATAGCGTTCGAGCGAGTAGAGGGGGCGTCCGGTGAGGTAGTGGTTGGCGCCGGAGATCGCGCCCGCTTCGGAGCCGGAGGAGCCGCCGCCGCTGTTCGCCGTTGGGCAGGTCGAAGCGTCCCGCTTCGGTGTTCGCGTTGGCCGGGAATTCGAAGCTGCCCGAGAAGAAGTTCTCCCCGGTGTCGGCGTCGCTGACGATGACGGATCCCTGCACCGGCGCGAGGGTGTCGTTGGTGACGATCACCCGGTGGCCCCAGTTCTCCTATTCGCCGAGGATGACCTGCAGCGGCTTCTGCGAGCGACGAATGTAGTCGAAGGCGAGTTTGCGACGGAAGTAGTCGTCCACCACCGTATCGGAGAACTGCGGGCAACAGTCCATGACATTA
>CAZPWP010000081.1:0-8682 GCA_964590295.1 uncultured Victivallis sp. | reverse complement strand
CGGCCTCCGTTCCGCGACCCGCTTTCATGACGCCGGATTCCTGGTGATGGTCAACATCTCCGGATCTGCGCCGGAGGCGCCTTTCTACATTCCCAGGGATGCCCGCGCGTTCATCACCGACCATTTCAAGGAGGAGATCCTCCGGCACCGCGGCAAGGTGGACTACTACGAGCTCTTCAACGAACCGGAAATCTGGGGGGGCAGAACAACCAATCCCGATCCCGCCAGGTACAGCCCCTCCACGCCGGAGAGCTGCGCCGCCGCCACCGTGCAGATGGCGCAGGCGATCCGCGAGCTGGACCCCCGGGCGAAAATCGCCGGTCCCGGCGGTCACCTGAAGCCGGAGTTTATGGAGGCGTATCTGAAGGCGGGCGCGGCGAAGGTGCTGGACGCTTTTACCGAACACCCCTACCGCCAGCTCCCGGAGCTGCCCGATCTGGAGACCGCCCAGCAGGACGTTCAGGCGGCGCTGAAACGCCACCGCCCCGACCTCCCGATCTTCAGCTCCGAAAGCGGCAACATGAACTTCCCGACGCTGCCGGACAATCGGATTCCCCTCCTCGCCGTTCAGTACGCGGCGCGGGACCTGCGGTACGCGCTGATCGAATTCGCCTGCGGAGTCAAAAGCTATTTCCACTTCCAGTCGGCTGGAATCGACCTCGGCTACGCCTGGACCGGCGTCCTCGGCGACCCCGACCACCACTGGGTTCCGGCCCCCTTCCTCTACGCGGTCCGGAACGCCGCCGACCTGCTGGGGGAGGCTCCGGTCGTGGACCGGGTCCGGCTCGGCGCCAGCAAGCGGTGCTACATTTTCGACAAGGGGACGGAACGAATCGCCGCCCTCTGGCAGTGGGAGGGGACGCCCGAAACGCTCGAATTCGCCCGCGAGGCCGACTTCTGCGACATGATGGGCAGCTCATTTTCCGCGAAAAAGATCCGACTGGATGAGTTCCCGGTCTATCTGAGAAGCACCCTCCCGGTCGCGGAGCTGAAACAGTTCCTCGCCTCCGCCCGGCAGACCGGTGTGGAAAATCCGCTGCGGCACTCGGTCGAACTCTGCGACGCGAACACCTTCGGCATCCGCCTCCGGAACGTGACCACGCAGACCCTCACCGGCTCGGTCGAATGCGCCGGAGAGCGGCAGCCATTCAAAATTCACGGCGAAAAAACGGCACTCCTGAAATTCCGCGCCTCCGCGCCGATTTCGCGAAATGTGCAGCAGCTGAAAATGAAGCTCCGGATCGACGGCTTCCGCGATGCGGAACACACCATCGGCCTGCGCGGCATGATGATCCCCGCCGCACGGAACGAAATCAAAGTCGACGGCGACCTCGCCGACTGGCCGGCGGAGGCGGCTTCGGTGACGCTCGATTTTCAGAACGCCCGCACGCTGCTGCCGTGGAGCAAGAGGGATCAGCAGATCCGGGCGGAACTCCGGTTTGCGTGGAGTCCGGCCGCGCTCTACTGCGCCGTCACCGTCCACCGCGACGCCTTCCACCCGGAGGAGCGGTTCGGCAAGATGGCGATCTGGCGCGGCGACAGCCTTCAATTCGGCATCGACACGATGAAAAACGCCACCCCGGAGACGCAAGGATTCCAGTCGGACGACTTCGAATACCTGATCGGTGAATTTCAGAAAAAACCGCTGGTCTGGCGGCTGGCCGCCTCGTCGGTCACCTGGGACAGCTTCGCCAAAGAGATCGGCGAGATCGACGACGTGAAGCTGGCCATCCGCCACCACCCCGGGAAGACCGTCTATGAAATGGCCTTCTCGCCGGTGGCGGTGAGTCCGTTCCGGCTGGTCGCCGGTTCCAGCTGCCGGCTCAACGTGCTGGTCAACTTCTCCGACGGGACCCGGCGGATCGGCTGGCTTCAGCTTTCACGCGGCATGGGGGACAATCCCTTCCGTCCGGCGGAGTTCCTCGACGTCGCTCTCGCAAAGTAAAGCGCCTCATCGCCGGGGGGGAGCGGGAGCGCTCCTCCCGGCGGTTTCATTTTGCGAAATGTCTTCCCGCGTTTCGCACGCTCCCCGGTTCGGCCGCAACGATCCCGGCAGTTCGCCCCCGGAAGAGGAGACGTGATCCCGCGCCGTCGGCGAAGAGTTCCGTCACTCACAACCGCTCCCGCAATACCCGGGCGAGGTTCTCCGCGGATTTGCGCACCTCCATCTCCGTCGTCTTCTCCGCCTCCGCATTGAGGTGAATCGCCAGAATGCTGACCCCGATCACCGCATGAAGCCGCCCCGCCGCGTCGGTCACCGCGCCGGAGAGGCGCCAGAAGAGATCCCGGTCGAACGGAGAAAGCGCCATCTTCTCCTGCCGCACCTGTTCGAGAAAGCGCTCCAGTTCAGCCCGGCTCTTCCACAAATGGGCGCCGAACTCCGCGAACGGCCACTTCTCGCTCTGCAGCAGAAAACTCTCTTCGTCGGCGAACGCCAGCCCGATCAGCCCCGCCGCCGTCGCATAGGGGTGCATGAGCTCATTCGACAGATTCTGAATCACCCCCGGCCGGTCGAAACTGATCCGGTGGGTCTGCTCCACCCCCTGCCGCGTGGCGACGCCGAAGATCGCCGTCCCCTTCGGAATCCGCTGGTAAAGCGCCAGAAGTTCCGTTTCGGCGGCCTCCTCGAGCAATCCGCCATCCCCGACGCCGGCCAGGCGCTTGAACTCCCGGCCCAGTCTGAGAGTGCGATTGTGCCGCTCGACGAATCCCCCCGCCGCCAGCGTCCGGATCATGTTGTAAACCGTTGGCGGCTTCAGCTTCATCGCCGTGCAGATCTCCTCCACCCGGCAGCCGGAAGGGGATGCGCCGATCATCTTCAGGATCTCCATCGCCCGCACCAGCGAGCCGATCAAATCGCTGTTCGCCATTTTACCTCCATTTTTTCAGAATTGATATAATTTAATATATCCAAAAAGAAAAATCAAGATTTTTTTCCGTTTTTCTATTGACATCGCCCCGATTTTATGGTATAATTTACTATGGATATAAATTTAATGTATTATTGATGAAATAAGGAGAAACCCAATGCGTGAGAAACCATTTCCCCCCTCGGGGTATGGAGAGATCGCCCGGAAGGCGTGGCGGGTGTTCCGGCGGACCCACGGCTTGAACTCCTATGCGTCGATTCTGGCGCTGACCGCCTGGGAACGAATCGGCAGGATCACCGGGGACGACGCGATTCTCGAGGAATCCAGACAGCTGGCACGGGAGTATCTTTCCGGTCATGTTCCGTCGGTCACCGGCGCCTACAACTCCTACATCTATCAGCAGGGCGGGAACGCCGCCGCCTGGCTGCTGGCGCGCGGCTGCCTGCCGGAGGCGGAGAAAGTTCTGGTTCCGGCGGCCGAACGGCTCTGCCGGGAGTTTCCGCGCAATGACGACGGGCTCTTCGTCTTTCCGAACCGCCCGGGGGAACTCCTCTGGATCGATACGGTCTTCGCCGTCTGCCCCTTCCTCGTCTGGGTCGGCAAGGCGGCGGGGCGAAAGGAGTTCATCGAGGAGAGCGTTCATCAGATGCTCGGCCATCACCGGGCGCTGTTCCATCCGGCGACGAAACTCTATCACCAGGCGCGGTTCGGCGGAAAGCTCTCCGCCGTCTGGAGCCGCGGCGTCGGCTGGGGCGTGTACGCGCTGGCCGAACTCTGCTACGATCTGCCGCCGGAATTCCCCCGGCGCGACGAGGTGCGCAACGCCTTCCGCGACGTGATCGACGGCTGCCTCGCGGTCCAGGACGCCGACGGCATGTTCCACCAGTGCATGGAGGATTCCGGCAGCTATCCGGAGAGCTCCGGCACCGGGCTGATCCTCTACGGCATGGGGCGCGGCATCAAGAACGGTTCGCTCGACCGCGCGAAGATGACCGAGCCCTTCCTGCGCGGACTGCGCGGCCTCCTGCGCTACATCGCGATGGATGGTTCGGTCTATCACTGCTGCACCGGCTGTCTCGCTCCGGGAGAGGCAACGATCGCCGCCTACGCGGTGCATCCGTGGAAATGCAACGACATTCACGCCGCCGGACCGGTCATTCTCGCCTTCGGGCAGGCGGAACAACTTTACCGCAACCAGCTGATTCCCTCATTCGATGAGGCGATGAAAGAGGAGAAATAAGATGATTTCCAAACCAGCCGTATCCGACGCCGAACTGCGCGAACGCTACCTGAAGCTCTATTCCGGCGCCGTCAACGACATTCTCCGTTTCGACTACAAGATGCACGCGGCGCTCCCCTCGGAATACCATCCGCTGAACCGCGACATGAAGCTCTGCGGCCGCGCCTTCACCATCAAGGGCGCGCCGGACATCACCACCGACGGGGAATTCGAAATGCGCGCCGAAATGCTCGAAGCGCTCCCGCCGGAAAGCATCGTCATGTGGGACTGCACCGGCGACACCGTCACCGCCCAGTGGGGCGAGGTGATGACCATGGCGGCGCGGCGGAACGGCTGCCGCGGCGCCTTCGTCAACGGCATCCGCGACACGGAAGCAATTCTCGCGCAGAACTTTCCGGTCTTTCTCAAATACCGCACCAACGTCGGCATGCTGGGGCGGTTCCGCATGTACTACTATCAGAAACCGATCCGGATCGGCGAGATCGTCATCCACCCCGGAGACTGGATCTTCGGCGACATCGACGGCGCGATCCGGATTCCGGCGGATATCACCCTCGACGTGCTGGAGAAGGCGGAGGCGCTGCTGGTCAAGGAGGAGGGAATCCGCGGCATGGTCAACTCCGGCATGAAACCGACCGAAGTGGTCGCCAACGGAGGTTACTTTTAAAATGAGAGCGGCCCAATACATCCGCCCCGGCAGGATCGAGTGCCGGGAGATTCCCGACACAACGCCCGGTCCGGGAGAGGTCGCCGTCGCCGTGGAGTACTGCGGCATCTGCGGCACCGACGTCCACATCTTCAAAGGCCATATGGATCAACGGGTTCACCCGCCTCAGGCGGTCGGTCACGAGATGAGCGGCAGGATTCTCCGCCTCGGCGAAGGGGTGACGGGGTTCCGGATCGGCGACGGGGTGACCGTGCGCCCGCTCGACAACTGCGGAAGCTGCAACACCTGCCGCGCGGGATTCACTCACATCTGCGAGAAGCTGAAATTCCTCGGCATCGAGACTCCCGGCGCATTCGCCGAAGAGTGGGTGGTCCCGGCCCGGCTGGTCCACCGCCTGCCCGACGATATGCCGATGGAGCTCGCCGCGCTGGTGGAACCGGCGGCGGTCGCCTGCCACGACGTCCGGCGCTCCGGTCTGAAGGAGGGGGATTCGGTCGTGGTCAACGGCGGCGGCCCGATCGGCATGCTGATCGCGCTGGTGGCGCGCAGGGCGGGCGGACGGGTCACCGTGATCGAAATCAATCCCGCCCGGCTCCAGTTCGCCCGCGAACTCGGGTTCGCCGTCATCGACCCGAAGGCGGAGGACGCGGTCGCACGCATCCGCCGGGAGACCGGCGGCTCCGGCGCCGACGTGGTGTTCGAAGTGACCGGCTCCGAAGCGGGAGCGCGGCTGATCACCGAGGCGGCGCGGCCGCGGGGCGTCATCGTCATGGTGGCGATCTATCCGGCGCCGGTGCCGGTGGATCTGCACAAGTTCTTCTGGAAGGAGCTCACGATGACCGGCGCGCGAGTCTACGAGAGCGAAGATTTCGAACGGGCGATTGCGCTGGCGGCGGCGCGGGAACTGCCGTTCGACCGGCTGATCAGCCGGATTTTCCCGCTGGAGGAGCTGCAGAACGCGTTCGAATATTCCGGGCAGACGCCCGATGCGATGAAGATATTGATCCGTTGCCGCAAGGAGGGGTAAACATGATTCTCGATCAATTCAAATTGGACGGCAAAACCGCCGTCGTCACCGGCTGTTCCCGCGGCATCGGCCAGGGGATCGCCCTCGGACTTGCCGAAGCGGGCGCGGACATCATCGGCGTCTCCGCCACGTTGCGGCCGGGGAGCGAAACCGAACGGCGGGTGCGCGCGCTCGGGCGCAAGTTCACGCCGTACCAGTGCGACTTCTCCGACCGGGCGGCGCTCTACCGCTGGATCGCCGCGGTCAAGGCGGAACAGCCGCCGGTCGACATTCTCTTCAACAACGCCGGAACCATTCTGCGGAAACCCGCGGCGGAGCACCCGGATGAATACTGGGACAAGGTGCTGGAAATCAACCTCTCGTCACAGTTCGTCCTCGCCCGGGAGTTCGGCCGCGACATGGTCGGACGCCGGTCGGGCAAGATCATCTTCACCTGCTCGCTGCTGACCTTTCAGGGGGGAATCAACGTGCCGGGCTATGCGGCGAGCAAGGCGGGCGTCGGGGAACTGGTGATGGCGCTCTCCAACGAATGGGCGAAATACGGGGTCAACGTCAACGGCATCGCGCCGGGTTACATTGCGACCGACAACACGCAGGCGCTGCGCGACGATCCGGAGCGCAGCCGGGCGATTCTCGAGCGGATTCCGGCCGGACGCTGGGGCACGCCGGAGGATTTCAAGGGGGTGGCGGTTTTTCTCGCCTCCCGGGCGAGCGATTACGTCAACGGGTCGATCTATCTGGTCGACGGCGGCTGGATGGGCCGGTAAGGAGGAAAACATGTCGAAGAAGATTCCCCTGTTGTCGCCTGGAAAAATCGCCGACGCGGCCGCCCGCGCCCGGATCGCCGAACATTGTGACATCACTGAAATCGAGGAGATCAGCGAGGAGGCGCTGCTGCGTCACCTGCCGGGATACGAAGCGGTGATCGTGCCGTTCACGGCGCAGATGCTGGTCACCGAGCGGGTGATCGACGCGGCGCCGCAGCTCCGGCTGATCGCCTCGACCTACGGCGGCACGCGGCAGAACATCGCCGATCTGTACGCGCTCCGGAAAGGGATCACGGTGATCCACACCGGCGCCTCGCGGGAGCGGCCGATGGCGGAGTACACGCTGGCGCTGGTGCTCGCTTCGCTGCTGCGGATCGCCGACTACCATCACGACATGATTTCGGGAGAGGCGTGGCCGCGGTTCAAATATCCGCGCACGCGAATCCTCTTCCGGCGCAAGGTGGCGGTGATCGGCTTCGGGCGGATCGGCGGGGCGATCGTGCGGCTCTTCCGGAACTTCACGGACGATCTGTCGGTGGTGTCGCGCCATCTCACCGGCGAAGAGGCGGCGGCGGCGGGCGTGAAGAAGGTGTCGCTCGACGAGGCGTTCCGCGACAACGAGATCATCATCCTGGCGGGCGGAAGCAATTCCGACACCTTCCACCTGGTTGGCGCGGAACAGTTTGCCGCAATGCAGGAGGATGCGTTGTTCGTAAACATCGCACGGGGGAAGATGGTGGATCAGGCGGCGATGATCGATGCGGCGAAGAGAAAGCGGATCTTCCTCGCGCTCGACGTCTTCGAAAACGAGCCGCTGGAGAGCGATTCTCCGCTGCGGACGATGGAGCGGGTCCTGCTGACGCCGCACCGGGCGAACAATTCGATCGAATTCGAGCAGCGCTGGAACTGCCTTGCCGACGAGATCGAGCGCTTCGCCGCGGGCGGCCGGCCGGAATCGGCGCTGACCGTCGAGCGGGCCGCCGCGATGAGCGAGTCTTAAACCGCGGAAGGGAAAGCGTTTGAAATATTTCCCGGAACAATAACAACCCGTCTTCCATTGCAAGGAGGTGTATCATGGCAGATCAGAACAGGAATGAAATGAAAAGCGGGCGATTTCGATTTACCCTTATCGAACTCCTCGTAGTGATCGCGATCATCGCAATTTTAGCGGCGATGCTTCTGCCGGCATTGAACAAGGCGCGTGAGCGGGCGCATGCGCTTTCGTGCCTGGACAACTTGAAACAGATTTCATCCGCGATCAGCATGTATGTAGCCGATTTCGGTTTTACCCCTGCGGCGGTTCCGCCCTGGGGGGCGGACAGCGGTCGGGAACAGTGGCACGGAAAGCTCGACAAGCTCTATCTGGGCGGCGCTGCCTGGGCACGGAACCTGTTTATGTCGGCAACGGATCGCCCGATCAACAAGATCTGGGATTGTCCGGGAAGGCGCATGCTGCTCGGCAGCAACACCGATCTGATCAAGAACACATATCAAACTCACGGAACCGGCGGTTACACCGCCAATGTCGGAATCCTTCCGCATTTTTCCGACGGGAATACCTCCTGGAGGGTATGGATCCGGGCGGAGAAAGTCAAGGAAGCTTCGCGCTGTCCGACGGTTTTCGAGTCGGTTCATTATACTGCCGGTACCTACTGGTTCCGGACTAGCAGTAATTTCCAGATGCTGCGCTTTGAGCATGGAAATGCGATGAACATGGCATTTCTGGACGGGCATGCCGCCGCGGTGCGGTGCCGCCCCGCTCTCTGGAACGATCCGTGGCTGAACGGCCAGTTCCCCGGCAGACAGTATCCGTGGTGGCTGATTACCACGTGGACCGATGTGACCAATCAATGGTGAGAAACGTATGAAAAATTTTTGTCTGCTTTACGCTCTTTCCGGATGTCTGGCGGCTTTTGCCGCGCCTGAACTCGTCACCGTCGCAGATGCGGGGAACGCCGGGAAGAAGGTCTATTTTCACGAGGTTCCGAATCCGTATCCGCGCGGCGGGGTCAATTATCCTTACCGGATCGGGAAATCCGAGGTGACGAACGCGCAGTACGCCGGAAGACGCTTCTTTCAATGGAAACAGTGTTGTGATTCCGCTGGCGGTG
>CAZPWP010000080.1:0-8708 GCA_964590295.1 uncultured Victivallis sp. | reverse complement strand
AAATAAATTCATCAATTGGTTCAATCCACAAATCCGGGAGTTACTGCAATGTCTGGAATTTTCAAAGCGTACGATATCCGCGGCGTCTATCCGACCGAGATCAATGCCGATGTGGCCGAAGCGATCGGCCGGGCCTACATCGAGTTCACCGGCGCGAAGAAGGTGGTGGTCGGCCGCGACATGCGTCCGCACTCCGAGCCGCTCTTCGAGGGGTTGTCGCGCGGCATGCTCGCACAGGGGGCGGATGTGGTCGATCTCGGGCTGGTTTCGACCCCGATGAGTTACTTCGCCAACGGGACATTGAAGGCGGACGGTAGCGTGATGATCACTGCCAGCCACAATCCGGGCGAATGGAACGGCTTCAAGCTCTGCGTGGCGAACGCGGTGCCGATTTCCGGCGCGACCGGGATCATGGAGATCCAGAAGATCGTTGAGGCGAAATCCTGGCGCAAATCGGAGCACGCCGGCTCTCTGTCGAGTTTCGATATCGCGCCGGAGTACGGCAGATTCCTCCGCTCCTTCGCGCAGATGAGGGACCGCAAGCTCAAGGTGGTGGTCGATTACGCCAACGCGATGGGGCTCTACGAAATCGCCGGAATCACCGATCTCTTCGACATCGTGCCGCTCTATGATACGCTGGACGGCACCTGCCCGAACCACGAGGCGAATCCGCTGCACCTCTCGACGCTGGACGCGATCCGGGCGAAGGTGCGCGAAGTGAGTGCGGACTTCGGCGCGGCGTTCGACGGTGACGCCGACCGCTGCGGCTTCATCGACGACCTGGGCGAAGTGATTCCGATGGACCTTTTCACCGCGCTGATCGCGCAGGACATTCTCTCGCGCGGACCGGCGACGATTCTCTACGATCTGCGCAGCAGCCGGGCGGTGCCGGAGTGTATCGAGGCGAACGGCGGGAAAGCGATCCGTTCGCGGGTGGGCCACGCCTTCATCAAGGCGCAGATGCGTGAGAACGATGCGGTTTTCGCCGGAGAACTTTCCGGCCACTACTACTTCAAGCAGAACTTCACCGCCGAGTCGCAGGGGCTGGCGATGATCATGCTCTCGAACCTGATCTGCAAGAAGAACCGGCCGCTGCACGAGCTGGTGCAGCCGTTGCGCAAATATTTCTCCAGCGGCGAGATCAACTCGAAGGTGGCGGACGTCACGCCGATTCTGGATACGCTCCGCGCCCGCTACACCGACGGGAACATGTTTGAGCTGGACGGCATTTCCTCGGAGTATCCGAACTGGTGGTTCAACGTCCGCAGTTCGAATACCGAGCCGCTGCTCCGGCTGATCGTCGAGGCGGATACCCGCGAGCTGATGGAGGAGAAGCGGGACGAACTTCTGAAGATCATCCGCGGCTGAATTTCGCGGATAACATACAGAAAGGGAGGATCGGAAAATGAAACGGATCATGATGTCGTTTTTCGGTGTTGCGCTCGCTGTCGGTATGCTGGCTGGTTGCGGCAGCGAAATTGACGAGAACAAGACGCCGGATCAGATCAGGGCGGAGGTCGCCAAGCTCGACGCCGCGGCGATCCAGAAGCAGATCGACGCCTACAGGAAGGCGATCGCGGAGAAGACGCAGGAGCTGGCCAGGGTGACGGACCAGATCAAGGAGATCCCGCTTGCCGAACAGCTCAGTGACAACGCCAAGAAGCTGCAGGCCGAAGCGGCGAACATCGGCAAGTCGCTCGGCAGGCTCAAGGACAACCTTGAGGCGTATGTCGATGGTCTGAAGGAGAAGTCCGGCAAGTAACGGACGGGTTTGCGCGGCGGAAATTCCCTGAAATGAGGAGAAGTTCCGCCGAATTTTCAAAGTGACGATGAAATAACGGAAAAATGGCGGATTACATTCCGCCGCTTTTTCCCGGGGGGAGCCATGGAAGAACTGCTGGATATCTACGATGCCGCCGGCGTGCGGATCGGGCAGGCGCCCCGCCGTCTCTGTCACGGCAATCCCGCGCTGTTGCACCACACCAGCCACGTGATCGTCATTCATCCGGACCGGCGGCATCTGCTGCTCCAGAAGCGTTCGTTCTCCAAAGACATTCAGCCGGGGAAGTGGGATACCGCCGTCGGCGGCCATCTCGAGCCCGGCGAGGACTATCTGGAAGGGGCGCGCCGGGAGCTGGCCGAGGAGCTGGGGATCACCGGGGAGGTGGAGCTGCGTCATCTGTTCGACTCGAAGATCCGCAACATGATCGAATCGGAGGACACCCGGGTGTTCGCGATTGTTCATCCCGGTCCGTTCCGGTTTCAGCGCGAGGAGATCGACGAGGTGCGCTTCTGGAGCTTCGCTGAACTGCGTGATCCGGCGAACTTCAAGGAGTTCACCCTGAATCTGGTGAAGGAGCTGGAACTCTTTTTCGGAGGAAACTGCCTGTGACCGTGCCCGCTCCAGCTGCGTACTCCCCGGTCCGGCAGGCGTTTCGCCGCTTCTGGAGCGACTGGCCCGCCCGGATCGGCGTGGCGGGAATCCTCTTACTTCTGCTGCCGGCGCTGGCGGCGCCGGTGCTGGCCAACGGGCGCCCGTTGTTTCAGCGGAGTGCGGCGGGGGAGATCTCCTTCCCCTTTCTGCGTACCTTCTTCGCTCCGGACAGTTCGGAATATCTGGTCGAGCAGCTGTTCAACTACGCCTTCGTCGCGCTGCTGCTGTGGGGGATGGTACAGGTGATCCGGCATCGGAAAGTGCGACGCCTCCTCCTCATGGCCCTTCTGGTGCTGCTGACTTTCCCCTTTGTGCTGACGCGGCCGAAGCTGGATAAGACCGACTACCGGTTCCAGGCCGAACGGACCGGAGCAGCGGTACTGTTTGCGCCGATTCCCTACGGCCCGTTTGAGATCGTCACCGCGCCCTACACGAAACCGGGCCGGGAACACTGGCTCGGCGCCGACGAGATCGGGCGCGACGTCGCCGCCCGGATGATCTACGGCGCCCGCGCCTCGCTCGCCGTCGGACTGCTTTCGACCGCGATCGCGCTGGCGATCGGCACGATGGTCGGGTTGATGGCGGGCTTCTACCGCGGCTGGTTCGACCTCATCACCATGCGGGTGGTGGAGATCATGCTCTGTTTCCCCACTTTTCTTCTGCTGCTGATTCTGATGTCGATTCTGAACGACCGGAAGTTCGAACAGTCGATTCTGGTGGTGATCGCCGTGATCGGGCTGACCGGCTGGATCGGTCTGGCGTTTCTGGTGCGCGGCGAAGTGCTCAAACAGCGGGCGCTCCCCTACATTTTAAGCTGCGAGGTGGCCGGCCTGCCGGGGTACCGCACGATGCTGGTCCATTTGCTGCCCAACATCACCGGCCCGATTCTGATCAGTTTCACCTTCGGGGTGGCGGGGGCGATTCTCGCCGAGAGCGGGCTGAGTTTTCTCGGTTTCGGGGTGCAGCCGCCGACTGCGAGCTGGGGCGGACTGCTCCGGCAGGCGTTCGATAATCCGCTGAGCTACTGGCACCTCACCTTCTTCCCCGGGCTCGCCCTCTTCGTGGCGGTGCTGGCCTTCAACTTCACCGGCGAAGGATTGCGCAAGGCGCTGGCGCCGCGCTGAGGATCATGCCGGTGCGCCGACGTTTCCGCCGGTGAGGAAGCGGGCGCGGAACTTCACGTGCTGAAACTCCAGTTCGGGATTTTCGATCTGGCTGACGATCATGTCGGCGGCCTTGCGCCCGAATTCCGGCTGGCGGAGGTCGGCGGTGAGGACCGCTTCCGGCAGCAGGCGCAGCAGCGGCAGGTTGTCCACCCCGGAGACCGCGAGGCCGTCGCAGGAGATGCCGCGGCGGCGCAGTTCGGTGAGAAAGTTGGCGGCGCTTTTGTCGTTCATGCAGCAGACCGCGTCCGGCCGTTTCTCCGGATTCCGGAAGAGTTCGTAGAAGGCGTCGCGCTGTTGTCGGGAGGCCCCCGGCGGGCAGCAGAACTCCGGACGCACCGTCAGCCGGCAGCGCTTCATGCCGCGCCGGAATCCCGCCTCCCGTTCGGCCGCGGCGGAGCGGTGGGTGTCGTCGCCGTAGAGGGCGAACCGGCGGCAGCCCCGGCGGTAGAGGTGCTGCACGATATGGGAGAGCGCGGCGGCGTTGCCGAACTCCAGCAGACTTGCGTCGCGCACCCCTTCCGGGAGCCGCACCAGGTAGAGCGCGGGAATCCGGCTCTGTTCGAGCGTCCGGAAGGCGGCGAGACCGGGATGTTCCGGATCGGGGTAGATCACGATTCCGGCGGGACGGCGCTCGAGGATCCCCTCCATCAGCCGCTCCTGCGCCACCGCGCCGCCGGCGAGCGGGATCACCATGGGGAAGTAGTTCAGCTCCACCGCGCGGCGGCAGAAATGCTCGATCGCCGGACTGAAGAAATCGATGCTGCCGCAGACGAAGGGGATTTCGCGCCGGATCGCTCCGGGGACCGCACGCACCACGGTGCCGACGCCGTTGCGGCGGCCGATCACCCCATCCGCCTCCAGCTCGGCGAGTGCACGGCGCAGCGTGGGACGGCTGACGCCGAATTCGGCAGCCAGCGCATTCTCCCCCGGTAGCATGTCGCCGGGGGTGAGCTGGTGGATCCGGTTCTCGAGCTCCCCCTTCAGCCGGGGAAAGATATTCCGGCGCGGCATGGCGGCCCGGCCTATTTCGACCGGGAGACCACTTCACCCGGCGCGGTACAGCTCCCCTCGGAGAGGCTGCGGCCCGGATAGATCGCGGTGTGGATTCCGGTGTGGACGTTTTCGCCGATGATCGCGCCGAACTTGCGCCGCCCGGTATCGAGGAACTCCTGGTTCTCCAGCCAGCGGTGGTTGCGCCCGTCGTGGCGGAGGTTGGAGATGATCGTGCCCGCGCCGAAGTTGACGTTGTTGCAGATCACCGAATCGCCCGCGTAGCTCAGATGGCCGATGCTCACCTTGTCGCCGATGATCGAATTCTTGATCTCCACCGCCTGCCCGACGTGGCAGCGGTCGCCGATTGAGGTGTTGCCGCGGATGTAACAGTTCGGACCGATCTTGCAGTCGCGTCCGATGATGACGTTGCCTTCGATGTAGACGCCGGGCAGGATCACGCTGTTCTCGCCGAGGCTGACGAATCCGTCGATCGTCGCTCCGGCGCGGATGGCGCCGCGGATGTCGTTGTGGTCCATCGCTGCCATCAGCATCTCGTTGAGCGCGAGCAGGTCCCACGGATGGCGGATTCGTGTCGACGCGGTGTCGGCTGGTAGCTCCGAAGTGCCGCTGCGGCCGGGCACGACCACTTCGGCCACCACGGCGCCGTCGGCGGGGGCGCGCACCACGCAGTTGCCGGTGGAATTACTGAGCAAGGCGGCGAACTCCGGCGAAGGCAGGAAGTCGCCGCGCACTTTGATCTGAAGGTCGCGGGCGGACTCCGGGAAGCGGGCGCGGATCAGTTCCGCGATCGGGGCGCCGGCGATCTTGATCGAACCGACTTCGGCGGTGATCGGCCAAAGGCCGGGGACTTTGACGGGGAGAATTTCGATGGTCATGGTGTACCTCCTGTCAGTTGAGTTCCTGTTCGGCGACGGCGCAGAGGCGGGTGATCCAGGCGGTGACGTCGGCGGGTTCCTCGGCCTCCACCAGCACGCGGATCTTGTTTTCGGTGCCGGAGTAACGGACGATGGTCCGGCCGGATTTCCCGAGCGCCCGGCGGCACTCCTCCATCGCGGCGGGCAGCTGTGCAAGCTGGTCGAACGGCACCTTGCGCATCACCGGGAAGGAGCGGATCTCCTGCGGGAACACCTGCATGAATCCGGCCAGTTCCGCCAGCGGTTTCCCGGTGCGGACCATCAGCCTGAGCACGTGCAGTGCCGAGAGAATGCCGTCGCCGGTGGTCGCGTAGTCCATGAAGATGATGTGGCCGGACTGTTCGCCGCCGACGTTGAAACCGCCTTCGCGCATCCGTTCAATCACGTAACGGTCGCCGACATCGGTCACTTCGACCCGGATCCCGGCCGCCTCCATCGCCCGGTGCAGCCCGAGGTTGCTCATGCCGGTCACCACCACCGCATTGTTGGAGAGGCGGCCGTGCTGCCTGAAGTCGATCGCCAGCATGCCGATGATACGGTCGCCGTTGACCTCGTTGCCGTCGGCGTCGCAGAAGATCACCCGGTCGGCGTCGCCGTCGAGGGCGATGCCGCAGTCGGCGCCGTGTTCGCGGACCAGCCGACCGATGTTCTCCGGATGGAGCGCGCCGCAGCCGTCGTTGATGTTCAGTCCGTCGGGACGCACCGCGGTTTCGATCACCTCGGCGCCGAGTTCGCGGAAGATTGGCGGCGCGATCGAATAGGCCGCTCCGTTGGCGCAGTCGAGCACGATCTTGAGCCCGCGCAGACTGAGGTTGCGGATCGACCCCTTGGCGAATTCGATGTAGCGGCCCCGGGCGTCGTCGATGCGGTATCCCTTGCCGATCCTGTCGCCCGGCACATGTTCGGCTCCGGTCTCTTCGGCGAGGATCACCTGTTCAATCTTCATCTCGACCTCGTCCGGCAGCTTGAAGCCGTCGGCGGCGAAGATTTTGATCCCGTTGTCGGAGGCGGGGTTGTGGCTGGCGGTGATCATGATGCCGCAGGCCGCGCCCATCGACTTGGTGAGATGGGCCACCGCGGGGGTCGGCATCGGACCGACCGCGAGGACATCCATCCCCGTGCTGAGCAGTCCGCTGGTGATGGCGTTCTCCAGCATGTAGCCGGAGATCCGGGTATCCTTGCCGAGCACGACCCGCCGGCGGCCGGAGCCGCAGTCGGCGCCGAGCACTTTCGCGGTGGCTTTGCCGACCAGCAGCGCCAGTTCCGGCGTGATCGGATAACAGTTCGCTTTGCCGCGGATTCCGTCGGTTCCGAACAGTTTTTTCATTTGTAATATCCTCCTTCCGAATAAGATTTCTACGATTTCATGGCGAGGTTGACGGCGAATGTGCGCAGTGCCAGTTCCTCGCTGACGTTGAAGCGCAGCGTGAAGAGCAGCTCTTCCGCTTCGCGCCGGAACAGTTCCGCCCGCTCCGGCTCCAGCTCCGGTCGCGGCAGATTCTCGAAGAGCTCCGGATTGGCGAGATCCGCCGGGGCGGCGCCCTGCGAGAGGAGTTCGAGCTGGGAGCAGAAGGTGCGGATCGTCTCCAGGAAGAGTCCCCGCTCCTTCCGGTAGGTTCCCGCCGCCGCGTCGTCGGCCAGGGCGCGGGTCCGTTTGAGCAGCCCCGGATCCCCGCTCTGTTCGGCGGCGGTGATCCTCGACTCCCATTCCCCGGCGACCCGGGCGGCGGCATCGGCGGCGAGTCCGGCGGCGATCCGGATCAGTTCGCCTGCGCCCGCCTCGGCGGCGGTCAGGTCGCCGCGCGACTCGAAGCAGAGTTTCGCCAGCGCGGCGCACACCGCCTCTCGCCCGGAGAAATCGAACTCGCAGCGGTTGGTCAGCAGCGGTACAAGCTGGCAGCGCGACCGGGTGGTCGGCAGCAGCGCCGAGGGGTTTCCGGTCGCCAGGATCAACAGCGTCTGCGGCGGCGGCTCCTCCAGCGTCTTGAGCAGGGCGTTCTGGGATTCGTTGTTCATGCGGTCGGCGTCGCAGATGATCCCGACCTTGCAGTTGCCTCCGCCGGTGCTGGTCAGATGGAACTGCTCCTCAAAGAAGCGGAGCGTATTCGGCTCCGGCTTCCCGCGGTCGCCGATCTTGATCTGGTACATCTTGCCGACCGGAGTGAGGCGGTAGAGTTCCGGATAGGTTCCCGCTTCGAGACTGCGGCAGACCCGGCAGACCCGGCAGGGGCGACCGTCGCGGCTTTCGGGACAGGCGGCGAGCTGGGCGAGCACGATCGCAAACTCCCGCCGCAGCGTTTCGGTGTCGGCGTGGAGCAGAAAGGCGTGAGAGAGGCGGTTTCGTTTCCGGGCGTTCTCGAGGTGAACGACAAGCGCCGGATAACGCTCCCGGTATGTGTCATAGAACGGCATCGACGATCTCCCGGACCTGCCGGTGAATAAGTTCCGCCGGGGCGTCGGCGTTTACCACCCGGACCCGTTCCGGCTCCGCCTCGGCGATTTTGAGGAAACCCGCTCGGACCCGGCGGTGAAAGTCGAGCTTCTCCTCTTCGAAGCGGTCATGTTCCCCCCGGGTCTCCTCCCGTTCCCGCACCCGCGCGAACCCGACTTCCGGCGGCAGGGCGAGCAGGATGGTCAGGTCCGGGATGCACTCGGCGGCGGCGAATTCATTCAGCGTGTCGATCACCTGCGACTCCATGCCGCGCGCGCCGCCCTGGTAGGCGGTGGTCGAATCGAAGAAGCGGTCGCAGAGCACCACCTTCCCCGCCGCCAGCGCCGGGCGGATCACTTCGCGCACATGCTGGGAGCGCGCCGCCTCGATCAGCAGCAGTTCGGTGGTGGGGTGGAGCTTTTCCGCATCGGCGTGGTTCTTCACCACCGCCCGGATCCGTTCCGCCAGCGGGGTGCCGCCGGGCTCGCGGGTGAGGACGCAACTGCGCCCCTGCGCTTCAAGATAGTCGCGCAGAAGCCGGATCTGGGTGCTCTTGCCCGCTCCTTCCGGCCCTTCAAAAGTGATGAATAAACCGGGATGGATGTGTTTCAACCGTTTCTTCATAGGAAATCTCACTTTTTTTTCCATCAAAGAATGTAGCTCCATTTGCCGTAAAGTTCAAATGGTGGTATATTTCAGAATGTGATTTTTTCAAACGTTAAGCAATCCGGTGTGGAAAATTACAAAAG
>CAZPWP010000079.1:5248-8774 GCA_964590295.1 uncultured Victivallis sp. | reverse complement strand
GGATGACACCAAAGTCCTGTTGCTGCAGCCTTCCCCCGGTCGGGCGGCTTCGGGAGTTTCCCCCGGTCGTCGTACGCCATGCCGGGCGCACCCGGAAAAAACAGGGGGGGTATCGCCCCCCTCCCGCATTCGGAATCTGATTTCGGAAGTGCGTTCAGATCATCGCATCCCACAGTTCCCGGTTTTCCAGATTGAGCCGGACGGCGTTGGCAAATGCCGCCGCCATCGCGCCATCCACCACCCGGTGGTCGGCGGAGACCGTCACCTTCATGATGTCGCGGATGACAACCTCCCCGTCGCGGACCACCGGCATCGGCACCGAACTCGCCACCGCGATGATCGCACTTTCCCCCGGGTTGATGATCGCGCCGAAAGATTCGACGTTCATCATTCCCATGTTGGAGATGGTGAAGGTGCCTCCCTTCATGTCGTCGGGGGAGAGCTTGCCGGCGCGCGCCTTCTCGGCGAGTTCGGCCGACTCTGCCTGAATTTCGTCGAGCGACTTGCGGTCGGCGTTGCGGATCACCGGCACCACGAGGCCGTTGTCCACGGAGACCGCCATGCCGATGTTGATCTTCGCGCGGCGGGAGACGCTCCGGCCGTCACAGAAAGAGTTCACCATCGGAAAGTCGCGCAGCGCCAGCGCCACCGCCTTGATGACGAAGACGTTCACCGAGAGGTTGATTCCCTCCGCCTTCAGCGCCTTGCGCTTGGCCATGAGTTCGCTCAGGTCGATCGCGACCGTCACGTAGAAGTGCGGAATCGTCTGCTTGGACTGGGTCAGCCGGTCGGCGATCACCCGCCGCATCGTGTTGAACGGCTGCGGACGCTCCGCGATCGCGGCGCGGACATCCTCCACCGTGATCCGGCCGTTGTCGCCACTCCCTTCCAGTTCGACCATCTCGACGCCGGACTCCCGGGCGAGATTCAGCGCGACCGGAGTGATCTTGCGGTAGAAGTAGCCGCTCGATTCCAGATAGTTGCGCACATCCTGCTCGGTGACCCGGGTCCCGGCCGCCGGAACCTTCTCCACGTTGACGAGGTAGTCGCCGGCGAATTTCTTCGCCCGCGGGGAGACCGGCTTCTTCGCCGCCGGAACGGGCGCGAGAGGCACCACCGGCCGGGGCGCGGGATCCGGCAGCGGTGCAGCGGATGCCGGTCCGACCGCCGGGGCGGGGTTCGGCGACGGGGCGGGTTTCGGCGACGGGGCGGGAGCCGCGGGCGACGGGGCGGGTTTCGGCGACGGGGCGGGAGCCGCCTTGGGCGCGGCGGCGAGCATTTCCGCCGGAACCGCTTCCCCCGGGGCGCCGATGACGGCGGCGGTGGTCATGACGGGAACCTCCACTCCGGCGGGGGTGACGATCTTGAGGATCGTCCCCTCGAACTGGGATTCGACGTCGAGCACCGCCTTGTCGGTCTCCACCTGAAAGAGCACGTCGCCCTTCTTGATCGCATCGCCTTCCTTGACCTGCCAGGAGGCGATGGTCACGGTTTCCTCGGACTGGCCGAGTTTCGGAACTGGTATCTTGGTAGCCATAATTCAGGACCTCGAAATTGTTCAGTAAAGTTTCCGGACCGCGGCGACGATCTCGTCGACGCTCGGCAGGAACGCCTTCTCGAGCGAGTAGGCCTGCGGGGCGATGCCGTTTTTCGCGCCGACCTTGAGCACCGGGGCGTCGAGCGAATCGAAGCAGTTCGCCGTGATCTGCGAGACGATTTCACCGGTGAAGCTGCCGATGTCGACGCACTGGCTGAGCGCGATGCAGCGGCCGGTCTTGCGGACCGATTGGAAGACCGTCTCCCAGTCGAACGGCACCAGCGTGCGCGGGTCGATGATCTCGATGCTGATTCCCTCTTCGGCCAGCTTGTCGGCGGCCTTGACCGCGTCGACGACCGCCGGACCCCAGGTCACGATGGTAACGTCGGAGCCTTCGCGGACCACATTCGCCACGCCGAAGGGAACGGTGTAGTCCTCTTCCGGAACCACGCCCTTGACGTTGTAGAGGAGCTGCCCTTCGACGAACACCACAGGATTGTTGGTGCGGATCGCGGTCTTGATCATCCCCTTGGCGTCACAGGGATTCGACGGATAGGCGACGTAGGTGCCGGGGATGTGTGCGAAGATTGATTCGAGCGACTGCGAGTGCTGCCCGCCGTACCCCTTGCCGCCGCCGACGCTGCAGCGGATCACCAGCGGGACCTCGGTCGAGGCGCCGGTCATGTAGTGCCACTTGGCGGCCTGATTCGAAATCTGGTCCGAGGACATCAGCGCGAAGTCCATGTACATGAGCTCGGCGACCGGGCGGTATCCGGTCATCGCCATACCGACCGCGGCGCCGCAGATGCACGCCTCGGAGATCGGGGTGTTGAAGACCCGGTCACGGCCGAAGGCGTCGATCAGCCCCTTGGAGAGCTTGAAGGCGCCGCCGTACTCGGCGACATCCTCGCCGAAGAGAACCACCCGCCGGTCGCGGAGCATCTCCTCGACGATTCCCTCCTTGATCGCGTCCTTGTAGGTGGCCAGGCCGTTGGCGTCCCGCTTGGCGCGCGGCGGAGGATCATCGATCTTGACGCTGGCGGCGCCATATTCCGCCGGAACCACGTCGCTGGAGCCTTCGGTGTACATGTACTTGATCACGTCGGCCGGATCCGGATCGGCGGCGTCGGCGGCCCGGCGGGCGGCACGGGCGTTGCGTGCGGCGACCTTCTCTTCGAGCGCCTTGAGCTCCTTTTCGGTCATGATCTTCGCTTCGAGCAGCTTCTTGCGGAAGGTGTCGACCGGATCGACCACCTTCCAGCGCGCCTCCTCCTCGCGGGTGCGGTATTCGTTGCGCGGATCGCTGAGCGAGTGACCGTAGTAGCGGTAGGTGTCGAACTCGAGCAGCACCGGGCCTTCGCCCTTCGCGACGATCTCCTTCGCGCGGACGATCGCGTCGCGGACCGCCATGATGTCCATGCCGTTGACCACCTCGGCGTGCATGTTGTCGTTGTCGAATCCGGCGGCGCGGCGGGCCAGGTGATCGACGCCGGTCACTTCGCCGTCGGCGCGGCCGGTCATGCCGTAGTGGTTGTTGATCAGGCAGTAGATGATCGGCAGACCGAATTTGGTCTTCGCCAGCGGTCCGTTGAACTGATCCTGGCTGGCCCAGTTGAGCGCTTCGAGCACGACGCCGTTGGAGTAGGCTCCGTCACCGGCGAAGGAGCAGACCACGCGCCCCTTCATCTTCTCGTCGATGCGACAGGTCATCGCCGCGCCGGTGGCGATCGGAATGCCGCCGCCGACGATCGCGTTCGCGCCGAGGTGGCCGACGCGGAAGTCGGCGATGTGCATGCCGCCGCCGCGCCCCTTGCCGTAACCGGCTTCCTTGCCGAAGAGTTCGGCGATGGTACGGAAAATGTGATCCTCCATGACCGCTTCGCGCAGCTCCTCACCGGAGAGGGCGGCGAATTCCGGGCAGCGGGCGCGCAGCTCCTCCTCGCTCATCTGCTTGATCGCATGGAAGCCCTTGGCGATCGAGTCGCCGTG
>CAZPWP010000079.1:0-5238 GCA_964590295.1 uncultured Victivallis sp. | reverse complement strand
GCGGCGGTCGCCTCCTGTCCGATCGACAGGTGGGTCGGACCACGGTACTCGTAGTCGCTGATGATCTCGTAAGCGCCGGTGCGGCATTTGAGAATCATCTCCTCGAACTCGCGGATGACCAGCATCGATTCATAGAGCTCGGCGGCGGCGGCCTTGGAGATCTTCTTCGCCTTGTACTCCTCGGCGAGCGAGCCGTCGTAGGTGTACGCCGGAATCGGCTTGAACTTGAGCGTCGTCTTGCGGAAGTTCGGGCCGCGGTCACTGAAGTAATTGTTTGCCATTTTCCTTTTTCCCTTTCCAAAAAGATTGTATTGTCGATGTTACCGGGTAACCACTTCGATTTTATTTCGCTTGAGCAGCCGGACGAACTCCGCCGGCAGCCCGCGGTCGGTGATGACAATGTCGAGCTCCCGCAGCGAACCGCTCTCGACCAGCGAGGAACAGCCGAATTTGCCGGAGTCGGCCAGCAGAATCGCCTTGTGCGCCCGGCGCAGCATCAGCTTCTTGGTATAGGCCTCGCCCGGATCGGTGGTGGAAAGGCCGTCTGCCGTGATGCCGATGGTGCCGAAGAACGCCTTGTCGATGTGGAGCGCCTCGCCCACCGGCGCGGTGAGCGGCCCGACCAGCGTGCGTGAGATCGGGCGGAACTCCCCGCCCAGCAGGATCAGTCGGTGGCTGCTCTCCATCAGTTCCGCCGCTGCCATCAGCGAATTGGTGACGATCGTGAGATGGCGCCGCGCCCCCAGCCGCCGGGCGAGAGCGAGCACGGTGCTGCCGCCGTCGAGGTAGATGGAGTCGTTCTCTTCGATGAGTTCGATGGCGCATTCGGCGATGCGCTCCTTTTCACCGACGCGGAGGCCGGTCTTTTCGTGGAAGAGCGGTTCCGCCCGCCCCGGCTGCATCCGGATCGCGCCCCCGTGCACGCGCATGGCCAGCGCCCGCCGTTCGAGCGACTGGAGATCACGCCGGACCGTCGCCTCGGAGACCTGAAGCTCCGCGGCGAGTTCGGCGATGGTGCGCACCCCGTCTCCGAGCGCGGCGAGGATCCGCTCCTCGCGCTCCGGGGAAAGCAGTTTGCGCGAACTGGTGCTCTTTCCTGTCATGATGACATAATTTAATCACATATTTTCATTTTTGCAAGTTTTTGAAAGATTTTGAAAGAAAAATTTGCATTTTCCGGCCGTTTCGCACCGGCGGAAAGAAGGAACTCCAATTACGGCAGGTTCCGGGCCAGTTCGCGGAGTTTGCCGAGATCGAGTTTGCCGCTGCCGAGGAGCGGCAGGGCGGGGAGTCGGATGAAATCCTCCGCTTTGGGGATCCAGAGGTTCGGCAGATTCTGTTCGCGCAGGCGGGCGATGATTCCGGCCGGATCGAGATCCTCCGGCGTGTAGAAGACCACCAGCCGCTCGCCCCGCTTCGGATCGCTCCGTCCGACGACGGCCACTTCGCGTTCCTCGCGGCCGCGGATCGCGGCGATCGCCTGTTCGACCTGCTCATGCGGCACCATTTCGCCGCCGATCTTGCTGAAGCGGGAGGCGCGTCCGGTGATGTAGACGTACCCCTCCTCGTCGATGCGGGCGATGTCGCCGGTATCGTAGTAGCCGTCACGAATCACCCGGGCGGTCTGTTCCGGATCGTTGAGGTAGCCCTTCATGACGATGCCGCTCTTCACCTGGAGACGCCCCTGCCGGTTCGGACCGAGTTCGACGCCGGTCTCGGAGTCGACCACCCGCACGTGGATTCCCGGCAGCGGCGTACCGATGCTGCCGGGGTGGTCGGCGTGACGGCCGAGCCGGAAAATCGAGTTGCACAGGTTGATCGTGACGATCGGAGAAAGTTCGGTGCAGCCGTACCCTTCGATGATCTCCAGCCCGGTCATCTCATGGAAGCGGGCGGCGAGTTCGGGCCGGAGCTTTTCCGCACCGGTGATGACCAGCCGCAGCGAACGCAGGCGGCCTGGATCAGCCTTGCGCAGATAGTTCTGCAGAAAGGTCGGCGTCGCGGTGAGCAGCGTCACCTGGTAGTCGTCGATCGCCTTGACCGCCGTCGCCGAATCGAGCGGATTCGGCACGTAGATCACCGGCGTGCCGGAGAGGGCGGGGAAGGCGAACTGCACCGTGAAGCCGTAGGCGTGGAAGAGCGGCAGATTGCCGAGCACCCGGTCGAGGTTGCGTTTCCAGACGATCACCCGCCAGAAGGCCCAGAGGTCGCAGTTGATGTTGCGGTGGGTGAGCATGACCGCTTTCGGGCGCCCGGTTGAACCGCTCGAGAAGAGCAGAACCGCCTCATACCGTACGTTGAATCCGGAGAGCGGTGCGAAGTGCCGCACCAGCATCCGGCGGGGAAGCAGGGCGGCGAGCAGCAGAATGCGCCGTTTTTCGTCGGGCGTGACCTGTTTTGCGACATCTTCGAGGAAGAGCATCTCCGGCGTCGGTTCCCAGTCGAGTTTTTCGAGGAACTTCCGACTGGTGAGGATGCGTCGGATTCCGGCGCGCCGGGCGGCGGCGAGGGCGATCTCCGCACCGGCGCTGAAGTTGATGACCGCCGGGGTGCGGTCGGAGAAGAGCACGCCCAGCATCAGCGCCGCCATGATCGAACAGTTCGGCAGCAGCACCCCGACATAGCCGGAACTCTCCTGGTCGAGTTCCCGGAGCCGGCGGGAAAGCAGGAGCGCTCGCACCAGCAGCTCGAAATTGCGGATCGCCGTCCCGTCGGCGTCGCGGTAGGTGATCGCGAAGGGATGGCTCTTCGCCCGGAAGGCGAAGACGGTGTGAATCGGCACTTCGCCCGGCTGAGGACCGCTCTCGGCTTCGACGCCGAGTTCGGAGATCTTCTGGCGGAGCTGGAACGCCGAGAGTCCCGGCGGAATCGGTTCGCCGACGCTGATCCGGAACCGGACCGGAAAGCGCAGCGGCCGCTGAAAGCGGAACTTTTTCCGGTAGACCGTGAGCAGTCTCCCGTGAAGCATGCCGATGCGGATCGGGAGGATCAACACCTGGATCCCCGGCGGCAGCAGCGGCGCCGCTCCCGAACGGAACCGCATCAGCACGCCGTTGCCGGAGATTCCCCCTTCCGGGAAGAGACAGAGCACGCCGCCCCGCCTGAGCTCCTCCCGGCTCCGGGCAAGGAAGCGCTTCATCGCCTTCGGCCGCCGCTGGTTCGGCACCCGGATCACGCCGAGATACCGGAAGAGAAAGCGCAGCGGCGGCAGTGCGTCGATCACCTCCTGCCGGATCATGAACCGAACCGGCCGGGGCGTCAGCGACTGAATCAGCAGCAGATCGATCAGCGAGACATGGTTCGCCACCAGCAGAACCGGCCCGGAAGCGGGAATGTTCTCCTTTCCGTCGGTCTGCAGCCGGATCAACGTGATGCGCAGGAACCATGCCGCAAGCCGCAGTGTCAGCGCCGGATTCAGAAAGAAGATCAGCATTCCGGCGATCAGGATGAGTTCTACGGCGAACACGGCGGACGAGCTCCAGGACATATTTTACTCCAGATGTTGCAGCTGTGATTGAAACGCTTCGAGCGTGGGTATGTTGAGGTAGGGATTCTCCCGCTTCTCCTCTCCCAGCGTCCGGAACGGCACCGGACCGTAATCGTGGCCGGAGTAGACGACGAGACGATCGTCCAGCGGAAGGATCTTCCGGGTGAGCGACCGGTACATGTCGCGCGACCGACAGAAGCCGATGCAGCCGACGAACAGCACGTCACCGGTGAAAATCGCCGAATTGTCGGTGAGTCGGTAGCAGACCGAATCGCGTGAGTGCCCGGGGGTGAAAAGCGCTTCGATTCCGGCAGCACCGAAGGGGAGAACCTGCCGGTCCCGCAGAGAAAATTTCCCCGCCGTCGGATTGCTGGGGTGGGCAACCACCGGCGCGGGAAAGAATCCCGCCGCTTCGCCGAGCGCCTGGCTGTGGTCGAGATGGCCGTGGGTGAGCAGGATGTAACGGGGCGTGATCCCCCCGGCCTCCTCCACTGCGCAGCGGATCACCTCGGCGTCGCCGGTCGGATCCACCAGGGCGGCGTCGCCGGTCGCCGCCGTCAGCAGATAGGAGAAGTTGTGGTCGAATCCGCCTACAGCGAGCTGCCGGACCTGAAATTCCATGGTTCAGTACTCCCCCATCGCCAGCGCGAGCGCCGCATAGTCGCCGATCTTCTCGCCAAGCTGTGCCGGAACGATCCGGCAGCGCGCCGTCGCCGCCGGAATCGCCTCCCGCCGGAGGCTCTCCTCCATCGCCGGCCGGATCCACATTTCGGATCGGGCGAAGATGCTGCCGATGACGATCAGTTCGAGATTGAGCAGGTCGATCAGCACCGCGAGCCCGCGCCCGAGCCAGCTGCCGCATTCAGAATAGATCGCGCGAGCGAGCGGATCTCCTTCGTCGGCGGCAATGCCGACCGTCTTCGCGGTGATGCCCGACAGCTCGGCGGGGGTCGGACACCAAGAGACCGGTTCGCCGCGCTGGAGCGCCTCTTTCGCCCGCACCGCGGCGAGCTGGGTGATCCCGCCACCGGAGCAGAATCCCTCGAACGAACCCGCCTTTCCGAAGCCGACCGGTCCGAACGGGGCGAGGCGGATGTGGCCGCACTCGCCGGCGAGGTCGCAGCAGCCGGAATAGAGGCGGCCGTCGAGGATCAGCCCGGCGCCGAGCCCGGTGCCGAAGGTGAGGAAGGCGAGCGACTGGACGCCTTTGCCCGCGCCGTACTTCCACTCGGCAACCGCTCCGGCGTTGGCGTCGTTCTGGAGCCGGACCGGGCAGGAGAAGTGTTTCGCGACCAGGGCGCATACCGGGACATTGTCCCAGCCGGGCAGGTTCGGGGGAGACTGGATGATTCCGCGGCGGCTGTCGAGCGGTCCGCCGCAGGAGATGCCGACGCCGCGGAGGTCGCCTGGGGCAAGCCCCGCCTCCTGGAGCGCCTCTTCGCCGAGGCGGCAGAGTTTTTCGATGCATTCTAGGGGCGTGGCGCACTCCCGGGTGGCAAATTGACGGCGGCGGAGCGTTTCCGGCTCTCCGCCGTCGCGGACGGTGCCGAGGAGGACAGCGCACTTGGTGCCGCCGATGTCGAGGCCGAGCAGATGGTTCTGAGTCATGTCGATGGTTTCCGGATTGATGTTTTTCTTTCACAGCCATCCCATAGCATATGAAAAATTGAAAGGAGACGGCACATGATGCAACCTGTATTTTTAACCCCAAAGATAAGGATATATCATGAAACCGTCAAAACATAAGATGA
>CAZPWP010000078.1:0-8812 GCA_964590295.1 uncultured Victivallis sp. | reverse complement strand
CAAAATTTTGGACAATAACAAACCGTTACATATTCCGGCAAAGCAATACTCAGGAAAGGAATCTCAACATGAAAAAGATCGTTTCGCTGTTCTCTCTGTTCGCGGCGGGCACACTCGCCGCGACGGTGATCGAAGAGGATTTCAAAAATTATCCTGACTTCGACCCGGCGCACCGGAACTGGGAGTTCCGCGGCGTCGGCGGCGAGGTGCGCGAAGGCGGTTACCGATTCAACGGCACCGGAATTCAACAGTCAGAGGAGCCGGACGTTCACCCGGCCCTCACCATGGGACAGCTGCGGGACTATCCGGCCGGCTCCAAAGTGGCCATCGAAGCAGAATTCGAATTCGGCCGCAAAGGCTTCAGCTTCCTTGATAAAGAGGGGAAATTCGCCCGTCGGATCGGCGTGGTCATTCTCGACCGCCAGTTCGCCCGCGGGCGGCGTGACGCCATGACCATTCCGACCATTCTCCTGACTCTTGACCTCGACGCGGCGGGCAAACCGTCGGTTTTCTTCGGTTACACCGGGAATCCCAAACTTTCCCCGCAGAAGAAGGTGTACGAATCCGCCCCGTGGAAGCCGGAGGGGGAATACCGTTTCTCGCTCACGCTCGCCGACAATACCGCAGCCGGCGTCATCAAAGACGCGACGGGCAAGGTGATCTATCAGGGCGAACTGCGCGCCCCTGAATTTGCCGAACTCTTCCCCCACGCCCACCCCGGCTTTGCCAACCAGCGCATGGAAGGCGCACTGAAGAGATTCCGCGCAGACAATCTCGACTCCTTCACCGCCCCGGCACGGCTGACGGCCATTCCGATGCCGAAGAGCTGGAACGTGCTTCTCGATCCGGACAAGGATTCCAAAGGCGCCGTCCGGCAGGCCAAACCGGATGAACAGGGAAAAGTCAACGTTTCCGCCATCGCCGGCGGCCATCAGCACAAACGCCTTGCCCGGCTCGAATGCGAGCTTGAGGTTCCCGTGACCGGCAAATACGTCGCCCAGGCCCGCGGCGACTGGTATTGGAAACTTCTGGTCAACGGCCACAGCGTCGCCGACTTCTCCAGGAATGGAAACGGCAACAACGACCATGTGCTGGATCTGCCGCTCAACGCCGGGAAAAACCGGATTGCGGTGGAACTCGGCAGTGGCAGCAATGGCTGGAACTTCCGGCTGACCCCGCCCGACAGCGAAGCTCTCAAGGCGAAGGAAGCGGCATTGCACCTCTACGGCGCCGACCGCATCCGCTGGAATCTCGACCGTATTTTCGACGACCTCAACAACCTGCGCCGCTGGAAAATCGAAATTCCCGACCTGGAAAAAGCCCTGCTGGCCATGCGGCGGGATCTTCCTGCCGGCCTGACCAACCGCGATGCGGAAAAATTTGATCCGGCGCTCGACCGTTTCTATCTCGGCGTCTACAACGGCTGGAGATTTCTCCGGTTGCGGGAACTGCGCAAAGAGCTGGCCGGCCTTTCCTCTCTGGAAGAAAACCGGAACAGCGATATCGCCGCAACCCTCAAAAAACTGGATGCTCTGGATGCCCGGATGCTTGCGGCGGTCTCCTCGGAAAACGCCTCCGCTGTCGAAAAACTTGCCGCGGAAGCGCAGCAGCTGATTGACGCCGCGCATAGACAGTGCAACGGCTACCGCGAAGGAGTCACTCTCGGACGCAACTTCGGCCGGTTCGGCTGGGTGACCGGCGACAAGGTTGCCGCCTACTCCTCCGGCGACGGGCTGCTGGCCAACCAGGTGCTCGCCAACGGCGCGCTGCTCCGGCAGTACGTCACCGGGGAAGACGGCAGGACTCCGTGGCGGATGCTCTTCCGCTTCTGCGGCAATCGCGACCAGGCGAAGAGCGCCGAACTCGCCGCATTGCCGGTCTCGGGCGAAAGCAGATAGGTGGAGTTCGGCTACGAGCCCCGCTCCGTCTACTCCGGCCGCACCCCGCAATCGGTCAAGGTGCACGAGGCGAACTGGATCCGCAAACGCTTCTCCTACGCCGGCGGCTTCACGGCCGATATGAATCTGCTCACCCCGGCGCTGCTGCTGGAGAGCGGCTTCAACTCGCTGGAGCTGAGCGATCCCGTCACCTCCGCCTTCACCCACTTCGGCTACCGCAACGCCAAAGAGGAAGTCGTCTCGCAGCCGCTGCGCGACGGCGTGCTCTACGACCGGAAACGCGACGGCGAACTCGGCCGCAACTGGGTGCTCTTCTGGAGCGGCGACAACCGGGAGATCGACCTTGCGCACCATCGCGGTTCCATTCCGATCCAGGTGATCTTCCAGCGTCGCCCGGAGAAGATCGAGCGCCAAAACGGAAAGACCGTCATTCAGTTTGCCCGCAACGGCGCGGTCTGGCTCAACACCCCCTTCGGCGCCCGCATCCAGCCCGCCGGGAACTGGCTCGGCCTCCTGCCGCCGTCGGCGGCGGGTCGCTGCGACGTGCATGCGCAGACCGCCCTCGCCTGGCCGGTCGAACTGCGGGAGTATTTCCGCCCCGCCGGAAACGGACGGGTCGAAATCGTCAATGCCGCCACCTTCCGGAAATTCGCCGACAACGACTGGAAACTCGAACCGCTCGAATTCATTCCGCTTCCGCCGGTGCTGACGCTGATGGCCGGCCGCGGCTTCGACGCGGAACTCCCGGCGCAGACCGTCGACCTCGGATATCCGACCATCTACGGGCCGCTGCACGGCGTCTTCGCTCCGCAGCTGCGCTACACTCTTCCGATCACCGAGGCGCCGCGCACCGCCTTCCCGCAGAATCCGGAAGCGAATCCGGCCGATGTCAAGGAGCTGGTGAAAAAATCGATCCGTGAGGTCGACGGCATCCGCTTCCGCTTCTTCTGCGAAAACATCGCCCGCAGGTGGCACTCCCTCACTCCGGGCCTCGACCGCCCGGCCAAAGCGTGGCAATGGCTGCCGGAGGAGTTCCGTGACTACATGCGCGGCCTCTACCAGGCCCGGATCTCCTTCCTCTCCAGCTACCGTGACTACCGCTTCTGGCGCTCGCTCTGCGAACCCTATTCCGGAGCGAAATATTTCTACTCCTTCTCCATCTCGACCAAAGATCCCGGAGACGTCGGTGTCTTCGGCGACCGCGGCTACGGCGTCGGCAACCACCTTTTGATGCTCGATCTGGTCAGCGCCTTCGGCGGCACTTACGATGCGCTCAAAGCCATCTGGCGCGATCCCGCGCCGCTCGCTCCGCCCGACGCGATCCGCGACGGCAGAACCGTCACCGTCGACAAGATGCAGGGCTATCTCACCAGCGTCCACGACTGGGCCTGGATGGAGGCCGGCAGCAACGACAGCGGCGACAACGGCCCGGTGGTGGATTGCGGCCAGGCCGTGTTCGGCGGCATCGCCGCCCTCTACCGCATGACGCAGAATCTCGGCAGCGATGCCGAACGCGCCCGCGCCGCCTACCACCTCGCCAAGTCCCAGCTCTCACAGATCGGCCGCCCCGCCTTCCGCGACTACGGCCGCGAGAGCGGCACGCTCGGGCCGGACAGCATCAACGTCGGATTCCGCGAATTCATCACGCCGCGTTCCTACGCCGACAGTCCGATGATCGGCAAAACGCCGCGTAACGAGTATGACGGTTCGCTCGACGCCCTCTTCTGCTACGCCTATCAGGACTGGTTCGACGTCTACTACCCCTACGCGAAGTACGTCTGGAACGATCTACGCTACTACGAGAAACAGCGCGCGCTCTACTGGCCGAACCGCGACCGGGGCAAATGCGACATGATGGGGCACCTCTACTCCCGGCTGATGTTCCTGATGCTGAACGGAACCCCGCAGAGCGAAGCGGTCGAGATGCTCCACCGCTGGGTGGACGGCGCCATCTTCTATCTGCGTGACAGATCACTGCAGGAGATCCTCCCCTTCGCGCTGACCGGCGGCTGCCCGCTGGTGCTGCACGAGTGGTATCCGCTGGCGGCGCCGGAGTTCCGCTTCACACCGTCGAAGAAGCTCGCGGAACTCCGCTTCCGGAACGCGCCGGAGAACTATGCCTTCTTCGCCTCCTCGGCCTCGGAACCCGCCGCGATCCGGGTCAACGGGAAACCGCTGCCGCGTGAAAACTGGAGCTATCAGCCGGAAAATCGGGCGCTGCGCGTCCAGCTGCCCGCCGGAGAAACCGTTGCGGTGGAACTCGAATACAGCGAAATCCAGCCCGACCGTCTCCAGCTCATGCCGATTCCTGCAACGCCGGAGACCACCCCGGCCGCGCCGGGAATCGAACCGGAGAAATTCACTCCGGCCGCCCCGGTACAGCGGGCCGCGGCCGCGGCTGCCCAGCCGACGAAAGAACAGCTGCTCTACAGCTCCGACTTCTCCGGAGAGGCGGTTCCGGGTGCGAAGATGGCGGGCAGATGGTTCTTCAACACCTGGGCGAAAACGCCGCTTCCGAGCTCCGGCGGCCTGACCGGAGACTATCCGGCGGTGGGAGTTCCCGCCCGTGCCCTCGAAGTCACTGCAGTGGAGCGCGACTATGCCGGACGCAGTTCGCCGCGCATTCAGCTGCCGGCGCAGTTCGACACGCTGATTCTGCGGGGTGAGATCACCTATGGCAAAAACTTTGCCAACAATCGCGCAGTCGCCTTCTTCTGGACCGGGAAGACCGCTCATTTCTTCCAGATTCCAGCCGGCAGGCCCGGTTCAACCAGCACGTTTGCGTTCGCGCTGCCGGCGGCCCGGATGCCGCAGGGAACGACGACGGTGCAGCTGCAGCTGGCGTGCCGATTTGAACCCAAATCGGCAGACAAACCGGCAGGCAGCGTCTACTTCCGCAATATAACGCTTTCCGCCCGCTGAAGAAGCCGCCCGGAGTAAAACAGAGAGCCCGAAGCGGAATTTCGTTCGGGCTCTTGTCTTTTTTTTGCGGAGAATCGGACCTGCGTCCAACCGCCGCCTCGCCTCAGCGGCCGAGGAAACGGGGGCCGAACCGTTCGAACGCCGCCTTTTCCAGCTCCTCGCGGAAGTCCGGATGCGCGATGCCGATCAGCGCCTTCGCCCGCTGCTGCAGCGACTTGCCGTAGAGATTCACCACGCCGTATTCGGTGACGACATAGTGCACCAGACTGCGCGGCGTCACCACACCCGCGCCCGGCGTCAGCACCGGCACAATCTTGCTGATCCCCTTCCGGGTGATCGACGGCATTGCGATCACCGGCTTGCCCCCCGGCGAACGGGAGGCGCCGTAGATGAAGTCCAGCTGACCGCCCACGCCGGAATACATCTTCGTGCCGATCGAATCGGCGCACACCTGCCCGGTGAGATCGATCTGAATCGCGGAGTTGATCGCCACCATCCTGGGATTGCGCGCAATGATGAAGGGGTCGTTGGTGTAAGCCACCTCGCGCATCCTCACCTGCGGGTTGCGGTGCACGAAGTTGTAGACGTTCTGCGAACCCATCAGAAACGAGGCGACGATTTTGCCGCGGTCGATCTTCTTGCGCGCACCGTTGATCACGCCCGACTCCACCAGCGGCAGCAGGCCGTCGGCGAACATTTCGGTGTGGACGCCGAGGTCCCGGCGGTCGGTGAGCTGCGACAGCACCGCGTTGGGAATCTCCCCGATGCCGAGCTGCAGGCAGGAACCGTCGTCGATCAGCTCCGAACAGTGGCGGCCGATCACCCGTTCCGCCTCGTCCGGCGCCGGGAACGCCATCACTTCGATCGGACTGTCGTGCTCGACGATATAGTCGATCTCGTCGAGCGAGATCACTCCGTCGCCGTAGCTGAAAGGGACATGGCGGTTCATCACCGCGATCACCGTGCGGGCGCACTGGATCGCAGCCGGACCGATATCCACCGAGGTTCCGAGCGAAACAAACCCGTGCCGGTTCGGCCGCGACACCTGCACCATCGCCACATCGCAGGCAAGACAGCCGGAGCGGAAGAGCTTCTGCGTCTCATGCAGCGACACCGGAATGTAGTCGGCGTTGCCCGCCTGCACTTCGCGCCGGACATTGCCGCCGACGAAGAAGGACTCCGACGCGAAGATTCCGGCATATTCCGCAGCAGCGTAGTTGGCGGTCTCCGCGGTGTGAATATGACGCAGCTTCACATCCGACAGCCCGCCGGAACGGGCGCGGGCGCAAAGCGCATCCACCAGCACCCGGGGAACCGAACCGGCACTGCTTAAATAGATCGAATCGCCGCTGCCGACGAACTGCACGGCCTCTTCCGCCGTCACCACACGGTGTTTTCTTGCCATGAAAGATCTTTCAACTCAACCCGATACACGGTGCACTCCATCCGGGGAACGCGCCGCAGTTCCGAACGGCTCAGGCGTCCACAATCGCGAACATGAGAGTGATGGCGAACACCACCTTGCCGCCGACGCTGATCGTGCCCGACCCTTTGCCGAACTTCGACTTGCCCGGCGGCAGTTCGATATCGATCACCAGCTGGTCGCCCGGCAGGATCGGCGCGAAGGATTCCGCCCGGTCGATCGACATGAAATAGCCGATCTTGCCTTCATTCTCCGGACGCGACAACACGCAGGCACAGCCGGACTGGGCCGTGATTTCGCAGAGCAGCGACTCCGGCATCACCGCGTAATCATCCGGGCAGCACGCGAAGATCTCCTCATTGACCGTGACGTTTTTCACCGCCCGGACATGCTCGCCGTCGATCATCGCGATGTTGTCGATCAGCAGGAAAGGATACCGGTGCGGCACCAGCGACATGATCCGGAGCACATCCATCGGCGTGTCGGCATGCTTGTCGTTCCCGTCGAAGAGCTGCGGCATCTCCCGCATCGTCTCCCGCGAACGGAGCGCCAGTGTGATGAGCGCTTCGCAGGTCTGCCCGCCGTTGTTGAAGGTCTTCGCCTTCACCACCGCCTCGCCGTCGCGGAACTCCGCGACTTCCGCCTCGATCTTCAGCCGGTCGCCCGGATTGTTCGGCCGGCGGAATTTGACCTTTTCCAGCACGCGGATGTAAACGTCGCTCTTCCCCGCCGGATCAAGTTTCGGCCGGACGAGGAGTTCGCCGAGCTGTTTCATCGCCTCGACCTGAAGCACGCCGGGCATGATCGGATGATTCGGAAAGTGTCCTTGGAAATAAAGTTCATTCATCGAGATGTTCTTCACCGCCCAGGCGGTGGTTTCCGACAGCACTTCGACCCGGTCGAGCATCAGCATCGGGTACCGCTGCGGCAGGATCGCCTTGATCTGCCTGATTCCGAGGACTTCACCCATTATTTCATCTCCCTGTTGTTCTTTTGCTGATTGGAAGCGGCAATTTCCTTGAGCAGCGCGCCGGCCAGCTCGACATTTCTGGGGTGGCCCGGTTTGATCGCGATGATCGATCCGGTAATCCGGCGTCCGGTGAGGTAGATATCGCCGATGAGGTCGAGAATCTTGTGGCGCACAATCTCATTCTGGAAGCGCAGCGACTCCTTGCAGATGATCGCGCCGTCATGGATGATCGCCGCTGCGTCGAGACTGCCCCCCTTGACCAGCCCCATCGCCAGCAGCTGTTTGAGGTCGCCGTAATCGACGAAGGTGCGCGCCGGAGCGATCTCCTCGCGGTAGGCCCCGGTGTCCAGCGTAAACTCGTAAAACTGCGGATCGATCGGGCAGCCCTGGAAGGAGACGAGACAGGAGATGCGCAGCGGCCCCTCCCCCGGAATCATCACCAGCCGGATGTAGCCGTCTTCGACGCAGACCGGCTGCGCAGGGGTGAAGGTGAGCGCGGGGGCCTCCTGTTCCACGACACCCGCCTCGCGGATCATTTCAAAGTAAGGCTGCGAACTGCCGTCGACGATCGGCGGCTCCATGCCGTCCATTTCGACGATGCAGTTGTCGATGTGCCACGCATTGAGGGCCGACATGATATGTTCGACGGTGAAGACGATCGCCTTGCCGTCGGCGATGGTGGTGCCGCGGCGGACATCCACCACATTGCATGCCAGCGGACGGACCTCCGGTTTGCCGGGCAGATCCACCCGGCGGAAGATGATGCCGGTATTCTCCGGCGCAGGCTGAATCCGCACCGTTGCCCGGGCGCCGGTATGAAGCGCGATTCCGGAAACGGACGACGATCTCACCAAAGTTTGCTGTTTTTCCATCGCAGAACCAGATTTAAAATTTGAAATTTAAATGAAACGCGTCATAATATAGTACGCGAAACGGGTATTTTACAAATTTTTCGGGGCATTTATGGCAGAAATCCTCAAAACAGTGGTCATAACCGGGCCGACTGCGACCGGAAAAACCGCGCTGGCGGTCTGGCTGGCCCGCATTTTCAACGGCGAAATCGTCAGCGTGGATTCCCGGCAGGTCTACCGGGGCATGGATATCGGCACCGGCAAGGATCTCGATGAATACGGCGAAGTGCCGTACCATCTCATCGACATCGCCGATCCGGCGCGGGAGGAGTACCATCTCGCCCGCTTCCTGCCGGACGCCTTCCGGGCGATCCGGGAGATCGTCGAACGGAACCACGTGCCGATTCTCTGCGGGGGAACGGCGCTCTACCTCGCCGCGCTGCTGGACGGCTACCGGCTGCCGGGGGGAGCGCTGCCGCCGCGCTGCGCCGGCGTGCCGCGGGTGCGGCAGAATCCGCAGGCGGCGGACTCCTTCACGCCCCCCTTCGAACTCGATCCGCTGCTGTTGGGGGTCTACTATCCGCGATCGGAGGTGCACGCCCGGATCGAGGCTCGGCTGGACAGCCGTCTCTCCGACGGGCTGGTCGACGAGGTGCAGAAGCTGCACGAGGAGCGGGGCATCTCCTTTGAGAAGCTGGAGTTCTTCGGGCTGGAGTATCGCGAGGTGGCGCGTTACCTCAAGGGGGAG
>CAZPWP010000077.1:0-9091 GCA_964590295.1 uncultured Victivallis sp. | reverse complement strand
GAGGAAGAGGTTGACGAAGTCGAGGTAGAGCTCCAGTGCGCCGAAGATCGCGAGCTTTTTCCCGAGTTCCGTTTCCACGTCACCATCCTCCACCGAGAAGGAGAGCTGCTTGATCTTCTGCATATCCCACGCGGTCAGCCCGACGAAAATCACCACTCCGGCGTAGCTGATGATGAGCGATACCGCGGAATTGGTCCAGAACATGTTGACGAGTGTCGCGAGGATCAGTCCCCAGAGCGCCATGCCGCAGATCCCGCCGATGCCGGAGAGATCCCGTTTGGTCAGCCAGCCGAACAGCCCGACGCCGCCAAAGGTTCCGCTGGTGACGAAGAAGGTCGCGTAGATCGAACTCGGTTCATAAGCGAGAAAGATCCACGAGAGGGTGATGCCATTCAGCACCGCGAAGAGCAGAAAGCCCAGCGTCGCGACGGCGGCGGAGATCCGGTTGATCGCGGCGGTCAGCCCGATCACCACACCCAGCTCCAACAGAATCAGCAGAAGATAGGTCCCCGGATGAGCCAGCACGAATTCACTCATCGACGAATGGGCGATTCCGTAGCTGATCGCCCCGGTCAGGGCAAGACCGGCGGTCATCCAGCCGAAAACCCGGTTGATGAAACCGGTCTGAGTCAGGCCTCGGGCGGCTCCCGCCTCGAATGCCGCCGGCGCACGATTGTAATTGTTGTTCATGTCGTTTCTCCTCATGTTTTAACGGTATGATAATCACTATACATGAACTTTGGAAAAAATCAAAATATTCCACAGGCAATCCGGGGAAAATACCGGAAAATTTTTGTATATTTTCCGCCCGAGAAATATTCTTTCCCTCAGCTGTACCGGAATGCGGGCCGGAAGAATCGGGTGACTCCATCATCATTTTTGGGGGTCTTCACGGGAATTTGTGGGTAAATCAGAGCGAGATCGATCCGAACCCGCCGTCAGTCAAGCGGCAATCCGGCATAACCGCACCCCTGCGGGTCGCTTTTCTTCCGTTTGCCGTTGACCGCCGCCGGAACCTGATGGGAATACGGCTTTTGTCGGTTCGGAAAGAAATGTTTTTTCTTCCGAACCCTGTAATATATTTCCCCGATTCCTCCGTCACTTTGTTTTGAATGTCAAAAAAATCACGCTCAAACTGAGCGTAACTCACCCACAAATTCTGGTGAAGAGGCATTTTTTTTCAATTTTTTTCCGTGGAGGGATTGACATCCGGATTTTTTTTGCTATAATAAAAACAAACAGGTTCGACATACTTGTTCGTTCTGGTGAGGGCTGAGAATAATGAGTCTGAAAAATCCGGTGTTCAAAGAGGTGGCGGATTCGTTATCCGCGCGGATCCGGCAGCGGGAACTGCCTCCCGGAATGGCGCTGCCGTCGGAGAATGAACTCTGCCGCCAGTTCGGCATCAGCCGGTTTTCCGTGCGCAAGGCGCTGGACATTCTCGAAGCGGATGGACTGATCTTCCGTCAGCCGGGAATCGGCTCCTTCGTCAGCGAAAGTTCGCAGCAGGCCAAGGCGCAGAAGACGCTGAACATTGCAATTACCGGGCCGTGCGGCGGCTTCAACCCCTACATCGCCGAGGTGTTCGACGGGGCGCAGAAGGTCTGTTCCGGGGAGAACGCCCGGCTGGTCTACTGTCCGACCGAGGAGTTCATCGCCCGCAGCGGCGGCGATATGGATGGCCTCATTCTGCTGACCACCCGCGAAACGCCGGACAATCTCCGGCGGCTCAATACGATTTCGGGCAATGGAACCCCGGTGGTTCTCATCAACCGCTTTCCCGATCTGGCCAATCTCGCCTATGTGGCGGTGGATTACGAACTCGAATCCCGGCGCGCGGTTGAACTGCTCTTCCGCATGGGGCGGAAGCGGGTCGCGGTGATCAATACTCCGACCATTAGTCCCTACGCCAATTCGACCCGTTCGGATGGATATCTGGCGGCGTGCAGGGAAGCCGACCGGCCGGAACTTGTCTGCACGGTCGAGTGCGGCGGAATTTCCGCGATTTCCGCGCTGGAGGAGTTTGTGCGGCGCGAGCGGCCCGACGCCCTCTTCGTGACGGTCCAGAAGCTGCTCGATTACGTGCTCCTCGCCTGCCGGAGCGTCGGGCGGGAGATCGGGCAGGATCTGGCGGTGATGTGTTTCGACAAGGTGGATCTCACCATTCCAGGCCAGCAGGAGGTGATGTACGTCGATATGCCGCTGGCGGAGATGGCGGCAAGTGCCGCCCGGTTCATCATCGCCCGGCGGCGCGGGGAGAAGATTCCGACGATGCGCACTCTTTGCAATGCCCGTTTCGTCTTCAGCAGCAACACGCTCTGATTAAAATTGGAGGATCGCATGAAAAAATTTACCTTGATTGAACTTCTCGTCGTAATCGCAATCATTGCAATTCTCGCTTCGATGCTGCTTCCGGCGCTTACGCAGGCGCGGGAGCGCGCCCGCGCCGCGACGTGCATCAACAACCTGAAGCAGCTCGGACTCGGATTTGCGCAGTACGGCGGCGACTGCGGCGACTGGCTGCCTCCGCCGGAAACCACATATGGTTCGAGCTGGACCTTCCTGCTGATGGGGCCGAACAAACGGGCGGGCGTGTCCGCTCAGTGGACCAGCGGCCTGTATCACACCACGGGGACGTATGCCAACAACCGGCTGTTTTTCTGCCCATCGGCCAACTATCCGGTCGATTTGACGGCGACAGTGAGTTCTGCTGCGGCCGGGAATGACGAGACGAAATCCGCGACGTGGTGGAAGTATTATCCCTTTTACGCGATGAATGCTTTTCTGCGCCCGGACCACATCGATTACACCTCCGCCAAATTCGGCTCGCTCAAGTCACCGAGCCGGAAGCTGCTGCTGGTGGATGTCTTCAAGAGCAAGAGTTCGGAGATGAATTTCGACGAGAATGAGGAGTATGGCTACTACCGGTTTCGGTGCGACTGGACCGGTACCTACCAGGGGAATCCGGCCGCCCGTCATTCCGGCGGGATCAATTCGCTCCATCTCGACGGCAGTGTGAATACGTACAATGTTCCCAACCGCTTGACGGTACGCGCCTTTTTTCCGTTCAAAAATACGGAGGCGAATTTCCCGTATCAGCGGTACGGATATTGATTGCGGGGAGGTTCCGGTATGAAAAAGGGGATTGTCGTATTGTTTTCCACGCTGTTCTTCTGGGGATCGCTCTGGGCCGCGCATCCGTTCCGGGTCGATCTGCGCAACGTCAATTGTTTTGCGGAGGGGAACGGAGCAGTTCCGATCTCCGGGAAGAACATCCGGGTCGGGCGGATCGGGCAGAACGGTTTCACGATCGAGGGGGCAGCTCCGCTCCCGGCGGACCGCTGGAGCCGAGTTACCTTCACCTTCACACCGACGAAGGAGGGCACATTCGACCTCTGGCTGCGCGGGCCATGGCGGAAGTCGAAAGGGGCGAAGGAGATCGAACACCTTGAGGTGCTCTATGACCAGCTGGAGCTCTCCGGCGCGACGTTGCAGAACGGCGATTTTGAGAGCGCTTCCGCCGCCGACCCGACGCTTCCGGAACATTGGCGGAGAGTCGGGAAAGGGGCTGTCCGGGTGGAAAACGCCGTTTCCGGGAAGTTCGGCGCGAAGGTCTGGCATGACGGCACGCTTGCTCAGAAGATCGCGGTCAAGGCGGGCGTGCCGGTTACGCTCTCCTTCTCCGTTCGGCGGGAACCGGATGCGCTGGAGGAGCCGGTTCTCGCCGGCGCGATTCCGCTTACCGGGTGGAGCGGCGAAACCGCTTTGCAGTCGGTGCCGAAGGCGGGGGTGGAGGCGCTGCTGCCGGGTAAAGGGAAACTCTTCTGCTCCCGGCAGATTCTGGTAAAGCCTTCGACGCGCTACCAATTGAGTTTCCGTTACTACAGCGAACGGAGCAACCTCTTCTATCTGGAACTCCAAGAGTACGACCGCGCCGGGCAGCCGCTCCCCCGCACCGACTGGATGCGCCACCGGGACACCTTTCTGCGCCCGGACCGGTCGCTCCGCAGAACGGAACTCCAAATGGATCTCCCGTTCGACACCCAGCCGGAGTGTGCGTCTCTCCGCATCGAGATCCGGAAACTCGCTCCGGCGAAGGTGTGGTTTTGGAATTTTCAGCTCAAGGAGGAGAAGCCGCGCCGCCTGCTGGAGCCGGAACCGTTTCAGCAGGAGGATTCCCTCGCGATGCGGGGGCCGGACGGCATTCTCTATCCCGACTTCACCCGGGCGGGCATTTCGGAACGGCGTCCGCCGGAAACGGTGTTTGCCGCACGCGACTTCGGCGCGGTTCCCGGAGACGACCGCGATGATTCCGCCGGAATCCAGAGGGCGGTGGATGCCGCGGCGAAGAACGGTGAGGGAATCGTCCTGCTCGAAGCGGGCGAATATCGGCTCGACGGCAAGGTGTACATCACTTCCTGCCGGACCGTCATTCGCGGCGCGGGCCGGGGGAAAACGCGGCTGATTTCGCGCCCCCGGCCTTCCGGGCTGCAGATCATGAACTTCGCCCCCGGTCGCTGGATCGGGAAAAATACGAGACTGGAACTCTATTTCCCTTGGAAAAACTGCGCTTCCGTATCGCTTTTGCTCGACGGGAAAGAGCTGGGCCGCTGGGAGATTCCGGCCGCCGCCGAGGCGGAGAAGTTCGACTCCACCGAAGCGTATCTGAAGTCTGTCGGCTTCCGGAAGGACTGCGGCTTCTCGGTAAGTCAGGCCGATCCGGCGGTGGGCAGGATCGTGCTTCAGCCGCGGGAATACTTCGGCAAATTGTCGACGGGCCCGTGCCGCCTGACACTGGAGATGATCGGCCGTGACGGCGGGAAACAGCGGGAAGAGTTCGCATTTCAGGTCGATCCCACCCGCAATTTCACCGCGGGGCACTCGCTGCTGCATTTCGAAGGCAACGAGTTTTCCGCCGCCGCCGCCCGGATGCCGCTCGCGGCGGATGTGCTGCGCGGCGCGGTTGAGGTGCGGCTCGCCTCCGACCACCGGTTCACGCCGGAGTCCGAATTCCTCTTTCTGAATGCTCCGGTCAACACCGAATGGGATCAGCGGGCGTACACTCCGCTCGCGTGGGGAAAAATGCGGCGGAGCGCCTTCCGGATCCTCCGGCGCGCGGGGAAGACGCTGACGCTCGCCTCGCCCGCCCGGGTGCCGTTTTTCGCTGCGGAGGGGGCGTTTGCCTCCGCCTTCTTCCCGATCCGCTTCTGTGCGGCCGAGGGGTTCACCATCGAACAGCAGGGGAAAATTCAGCGGGACTTCCAGCTCAACGCGATTTCGTTTCAGGCGGCCGCCGACTGCGAGGCGCGCGATCTGGAGGTGGTCAAAGCGGGGGTCTGGCCGGTACGTTTTTCGCATGCGATTCACTGTCGCTTCGCCGATTCGGTACTGCGGGGCGCGCATTCCCCCCGCTCACTCCTGAGCTACGCCGGGTTCGAATACGGCACCGACTGCCTGATGGAACGGATCGAAACCTTCGATCTTCGCCATGCGCCGCTGCTGAACTGGTGCTGTTCCGGCTGCGTCATCCGCGACAGCGTCTTTCACAACAGCGACGCCCAGCTCCACAGCGGCTACTGTCTGGAGAACCTCTTCGAACAGTGCCGGATCATCGAGACAACAGGGAAATTTTCCAGCTACGGTTTCGCCTTCTATTCGACGCCGTTCAACGACGGGATGCACGGCTCCTGCGGGCCGCGCAACGTGATCTACAACTGCGACGCACGGTCGCGAAAGAGTTCAATCTATCTGGGCGGAAACAACTTTCAGTGGCGGATCGTCTACAACCGCTTCCTTGCCGACTCCGGTCCCGGCATCATCGCCCGGCTCAACTGCCGCGACAACCTCATCCGCGGCAATGTCTTCACGCTGAAGGACCCGGCCTGGCCGCTGCTCTTCAACGAGTACCGGGAGAACTCCGGCAACCTGATCGCCGACAACCTGATACTGGGCGGGAACGGCAAACTTCACGGTGGCGTCGCCGCGGACTTTCCGGCGGGCGGCAACCGCTTTCTGCCGGTCACCGTTACCGCGCCGGCTCCGTCGGCGCCGGTCCCGTCGCTCTACCTCTGGCAGAAGAGCCGGAAAGTCGCGCCACAGCCTCGCTGATTCCGGCAGATTTTTAAAAAATTTGCAGAACGGGACTTGTATTTTTTCATTTGCGGCACTATTTTAATAAGTCAAAAATTATGCGGGAGTGCTGTCATATCGACTTTCCACCGCTCGTGACGGTGCAGCCCGCAAAAGGTCTCAAGCTTAGTGTTGTTTACTCGACCGGTTCTGCGGAAATTGGTTTTTCTGCGGGAAGGGCGGGATGACGCTTGGCTTGTGTTTGTTTCTGCGGATTCCGCAAAGAAAATGAAGCTTTCAAGCGAGAAAGAGGTAGAATCATGAAAGTGAGGGCATCGGTAAAACGCAGATGTGAGTTTTGCCAGATCATCAAGCGTAACGGCACGATCCGGGTCATCTGCTCCCGGGATGCGCGCCATAAGCAGCGTCAGGGCTAAAAGAAAAGTCGTTTCAACGGTACAATAAACGTTATATTTGAGGAAAGAGAGTTATGCCTCGTATCATTGGTGTTGACATTCCGGGCAATAAGCGCGTCGAATTTTCGTTGCGCTACCTCTACGGCATTGGTCCGGCGCTGGCGCTGGAAATCATCGAGAAGGTCGGTATCGACCGCAACATCAAGGCGAAGGACCTGACCCCGGACCAGATCGCCAAAATCACCAAGATCCTGCAGGACGACCTGACCGTGGAAGGTGATCTCCGCCGCCAGCTTTCCGCCGATATCCGGCGGCTGCAGCAGATCAACTGCTATCGCGGTGTCCGCCATCGCCGGAACCTGCCGGTCCGCGGTCAGCGCACCAAGACCAATGCCCGTACCCGCAAGGGCAAGAAGATCACGATCGGCGCCATCCGCGACAAAACCCAGCGTCGTCTGGCCGCCAAGGGCTGATTGCCCTCCGGAATCCGCCGGCGGCGTGAACCGCTGCCGGGAATGAAAATGACCAGATTGTTTTAATGTAGGGAATTTAGATATCATGGCTGAAGAAGTGAAGAATACCGAGGCGGTTGCGGTGGCTCCGGCCGCGGAAAGTGCTCCCGCCGCTGCTCCGAAGCAGCGCGGCAAAAGCGGCCGTTACGTGCCGTCCGGCATCGCCTATGTTCTGGCGACGTTCAACAATACGAAGGTGACCTTTACCGACCTGCACGGGAATGTGCTCTGCTGGTCCACCGGCGGCAAGAACGGGTTCAAGGGCTCCCGCAAGAGCACCGCGTATGCGGCGCAGGTGATTGCCGGTGATGCCGCCAAGAAAGCGCAGCTCCTGGGCATGAAGGAAGTGGAAGTCCGCATCAAGGGGCCGGGCGCCGGCCGTGAATCCGCTGTGCGCGGGATCGCCGCCGCCGGGCTGGAAATCAGTACGATCAAGGATATCACGCCCGTTCCGCACAACGGCTGCCGTCCTCCGAAGCGTCGCCGGGTCTGACGAAGATTCGGTTCGGGCGGCCCCTCCCCGGCGAACCGGTTGAATGCGGCAGCGCCGCATGAGAAACCGGTCCGCCGGAGGATGCCGGAAGTGCTTGTTTGAAATAGTGCTGAAAAGCATAATCAATTTGGAGGAAAAATATGACTGCTGCAATCGGTTTTCCGATGCCCAAGTCGATCGTAGTAGACGATGCGAGTGCGACTGAAAACTACGCGAAATTCATCGCGGCTCCTTTCCAACGCGGATTCGGCCATACACTGGGGAACGCGTTGCGCCGGGTATTGCTCTCCTCGCTGGAAGGTGCGGCCATCTGTTCGGTCCGGATCAACGGCGCGAAACACGAGTTCGACTCTCTGGACAACGTGGTGGAGGACATCACCGAGATCGTGCTCAACCTCAAGTGCGTGCGGCTCAACCTGCATGCCGACGGCCCGAAGACGCTGGAGATCCGCAAGGACAAGGCGGGCAAAGTCACTGCGGCCGACATCGTCTGCGACAGCACGGTCGAGGTGCTCAATCCCGACCAGGTGATCTGCACGCTGGATAAATCGCTGCCGTTCCGCGCCGAGATCGAAGTGACCAGCGGCAAGGGATATCTGCCTGCGGAGCGGAACACCGCGCCTCGTTCGATCGGAACCATCCCGGTCGACGGCCTGTTCTGCCCGGTGACCATGGTGAACTATCAGGTCGGCGCGGCCCGCGTCGGCGAAGAGACTGAAATGGACAGCCTTGAGCTCGAAATCTGGACCGACGGACGGATCACTCCCCAGAACGCGCTCGAAGAGGCCGCCCGGATCCTGCGCGACCATCTCCAGCCTTTCCTGGGCAACAACCAGGTGGTGGAGAAGGATGTGGTCCTCTCCGAAGAGGAAAACAAGATGTTCAAGCTGCTGTCGCATGACGTCGAAATTCTGGACCTCTCGGTCCGGGCGATGAACTGCCTGAACAGCGCCAATATCAAGCTGATCGGCGAACTCTGTACCAAGACGGAGAGCCGGATGCTCAAATACCGGAACTTCGGCAAGAAGTCGCTGGATGAAATCAAGGAAAAAATTGAAAAACTCGGGTTGGAGCTGGGTATGAGCTTCAGCGACCGTCTGATGTCCGCCCTCGAAGCGGAATCGGTCCGGGTCCGGTCCGAAGTTGAGGAGACCAAGTAATCATGCGTCACAGAGTAGCAACGTTTAAAGTCGGTCGGTCCAGCGCCCATCGCCGCGCGATGCTGGCGAATATGGTCAGCAGCCTCTTCCTCAGCGGGAAGATCGAAACCACGCTGGTGAAGGCCAAGGAGGCGCGCCGCTTCGCCGAGAAACTGATCACCATTGGCAAGAAAGGCGATCTCCATCGTCGTCGTCTGGCGGTTTCCAAACTGCGCGACAAGACCGCGGTCAAGCGCCTCTTCGACGAAATCGCCCCCGGCTATGAAGGGCGCAACGGTGGTTACACCCGCATTCTGAAGCTCGGCAAGCGTCGCGGCGACTCGGCGGAGATGTGCATCCTCCAGCTGGTCGAGGCCGGTGTCGCGCCGGAGGCTCCGAAAGCGGAAGAGGCTCCGAAAGCGGAAGAGGCTCCGAAAGCGGAAGAGGCTCCGAAAGCGGAAG
>CAZPWP010000076.1:0-9099 GCA_964590295.1 uncultured Victivallis sp. | reverse complement strand
GATTTCAAACAGGTATCCGGGGAAGAGAAAGACGATATCGAAGAACGAAGGGGGAAAACGGAAACGGCCGTCGATCGACAGTTGCTGCGTTTCTCTCCGGACAAATGACAATACGTCAAAACAGTTATGCTCCCGCCGGGCGGTTTTCCCCTTGACAAAGCCGCCCGGCGGAACTATATTGCCGTATGAGAAAAATTCTGATCACCGGCGTCTGCGGATTCGTCGCGCAACATCTGATCCGCCATCTCCTGCAGCGGGAACCCGACTCCGAACTCTTCGGCGTCGATGTCGCGCCCGTCTGCCCGTGGAAGAACATGGGGGTCCGCTACCGACAGCTCGACCTGACCGACAGAACGGAACTTGCCGCACTGCTGGAAAAATTCGCTCCCGACTGGATCATCCATCTCGCCGCGGTAAGCTCCGTCTCCGACAGCTGGCGGAGACCGGAAAAGTGCTTTCTCAACAACACCGGAATCTTTCTCAACCTCGTCGAGACGCTCCGCCTGCTCGGCCTGAAGAGCCGGCTGCTCTCAGTCGGCTCCTCCGAGGAGTACGGCAGTTGTTCTCCCGAAAAAATGCCGCTCCGCGAGGAATATGAGCTGCATCCGGACAATCCCTACGCCGTCGCACGAGTCGCGCAGGAACAGCTTTCACGCCTCTATGCGTACAGCTACGGGCTGGATATCGTCATGACCCGTTCCTTCAACCATATCGGCCCCGGGCAGCGCGACACCTTCGTCATACCGTCCTTCGTCCGCCAGCTGGTGGAACTCTCCCGCCATCCCGGCGGCGGCGTCCTCCACGTCGGCAATATCGAAATCATCCGCGACTTCCTCGATGTGCGCGACGTGGCCGACGCCTACTACCGGCTGCTTCAGGTCGGGAATTCCGGCGAAGTCTACAACGTCTGCAGCGGCAGAGGCACCCGGCTCCGCACCATCATTGATGAAATCACCAGACATCTCGGCATCGAAGTCGAAATCCGAGTCGATCCCGCCCGGATCCGTCCGACTGACAATCCGGTCATCATCGGGGATAATTCCAAACTTCGCGCCGCCACCGGCTGGGAACCGCGGCATATGCTCGATGCCACCCTGCAGAAAATGATCCGTGCTCTCGACAGATGAACGCGTCCCCGTCCCTCTTCCCGCACGCAAAAACGGCGCGGAGATCTCCCCCCGCGCCGCCGGTTTCAGGCCGTGTTCTCAGAAACGACACCGGGCCAGTTCGCCCGGATCCTCCTCCGTCGCGAACGGCAGCAGCCAGACGTGAAACCGGTGCCTCCCGGCGTGAATCCGATAACGCGGTAGCGTATCTTCGCCGCAGGTCGCGGTTCCGAGGCCCCGCTGCGCGAGGTCGAGGTTGAAGAAGGTCTCGGGCCGCGGCTCCAATTCATTGGTGTGCATTGCGCTGAGAAAGTCCGCCGGCGTGAAGTGGTGCGCCGAACACTCCATCAGAGTCGGCGCCACCGCCAGTATTCCATTCCGGCCGTCGTCCACCGCCGCCCAGCGCACGGCCGTGTGGTTGCCGCACTCCTGCGGCAGAATGTACGGCACATACTGATCGGTGACATGCCCTTCGAAGCGCGAGACGATGCTTCCGGCATTCCGGTCGCAGTAGTTCTCCTGCGGCCCGTTGCCGTAGTAACGGAAGTTCTCGAATCCGGCCGGAAGCGTCAGGACCCAGCCGAGCCGCGGCAGGTCATCCAGCTCCGCAGGAATATCGAATTCGAGATTGACCGCAAGCGCGCCGTTCTGCGTGAAACGGAGGTTCCGGTGAACCGTCAGCACCGCGCCGTTCTTCGCCTGGTACGCGACCGACGAGAGAATCGAAACCCCGGTTTCATCCGCCCGGAATTCGCCGCCGGACTCTCTGCCGGCAATTGTATCCAGTCCGTACATTTCCAGCCAGCGGTAACCGGCCTTGCGTTCGTCGGTGTGTATGAAACAGCGGATCGCATCGTTGTCCGTTGCGCCGCGCAGCAGGTTCTCCGCCGGAGCAGCGGCCAGCAACTCCGCGCCGCGGAACTTCCAGGAGAGCGGCATCCCCGCCCCGCTGAATTCAATGATCGAATCTCCCGCTGAAACCTTCCGACCGGTCAACGCCGCCGGCGAAGCGGGCAGCGCCTTCGCCGCGCCGAGCGTCGGCGGCAGCGGGAGCGCGAACGATTCGTGACCGACTTCAAACCCGGCCGGAGCATAGCAGCTGCCGTTTTTCAGCGTCGCGGTGAAAATGAGGAACGCCTCCTGACCGGCGGAGAGTTCCGGCAGGCTCCAGTCGACGGTGAAGAGCGCCGTCCCTTCCGGAGCGACCTCCGGCATCGGCTGCTTTCCGGAGGCGGTCACTTTACCGTCCACCTCGATCCGCCACTGGAATTCATACTCGTCCAGATTCTTGAAGAAGTTGTAGTTGACCAGCTCGAACTTCCCGGAGGAGAGCTCGACCGGTCGGATTGTGAAGGGTTTGGCCAGATACTTGAATTCGTACATCGACGGGTGCGGCGTCCGGTCCGGCCAGATCATGCCGTTGATGCAGAAGTCGAAATCGTTGGGGGTATCGCCGAAGTCGCCGCCGTAAGCCCAGTATTTGCACCCTTTCCCGTCGGTCTTTTCCAGCCCCTGATCGACCCAGTCCCAGATGTAGCCGCCCTGCAGCCGGCGCTCTTTCCGGAAAAGTTCGAAATAGTGACGAATCGATCCGTTGCTGTTCCCCATCGCGTGGGTGTATTCGCACATGATGAGCGGCCGCGGATCATCGTGCTTCAGCCACTCGTCGACCGAGTGGAAGTGCGGATACATCGGGCAGATCACATCGGTGATGTCGGTGTTGAACGTCTCCTTTTCCCAGGCAATCTGTTCTCCGCGGCGATGCTGACGCAGCGCGCCCTCGTAGTGGACCCGGCGGGAGGAATCGAAGCGGCGAATCCAGCCGGCGCAGGCTCCGAAGTTCGATCCGATGCCGGATTCATTGCCGAGCGACCACTCGATGATGCAGGCGTGGTTCTTGTCCCGCAGCACCATTCGGGTGACGCGGTCCATCATCGCCGGAAGCCATTCGACATCGTCGGTCAAATGGTCGTAGAAGGCGTGGCACTCGATGTTTGCCTCGTCGATCACGTAGAGGCCGTACTCGTCGCACAGTGCGAGCAGCCGCGGATCGTTCGGGTAGTGACAGGTGCGGATCGCATTGAAGTTGAACTGCTTCATCAGCTCGATATCGCGGCGCATCAGTTCGACCGAAACGGTCTTTCCCCGCTGCGGATCCAGATCGTGACGGTTGACGCCGAAGAACTTCACCGCCTTGCCGTTGACCAGCAAATTCCCGTCGGCAAGCTCCACCGAACGGAATCCGATCCGGCAGCCGGTCGCCTCGACCGTATTCCCGGCGGGATCGACCAGTTCCACCGTCAGCCGGTAGAGGTTCGGCTGTTCCGCGCTCCATTTCGCCGGATTCTTCACGGAAATCCATGTCCGTCCGGTCGCCACCCCCTTGTTGACGGAAAACTCCATCTTCACCGGTTCCGCCAGCACCGGAATCCCCGCGCCGTCGTAGAGCCGGGCGAGTGCGGCATAACCCTCCGGATGGCTCGGGGCGGAAAATCCGGCATCGATCTTGAGTTCAATCATCCCGTCGGCGTAGTCGTTCTCCAGCGTAACTTTGGCGAACACATCGCGGATGTACTCCTTCGCGGTGTGATACAGATAGACGTCGCGATAGATACCGGCCATCCACCAGTGGTCCTGGTCTTCGAGCACGCTGCCGTCGGACCAGCGCAGCACGATCACCGCCAGCGAGTTCTCGCCGGGGCGGACAAACTTCGTGATGTCGAACTCCGAATCCGTCCGCGAATCCTTGGCCATGCCGACTTCGACGCCGTTCACATAGACGAAAAAGCAGCTCTCCACGCCGCCGAAATGGAGGATGGTGCGGCGGTCGCACCACTCGCCGCCGATGGTGAAGGTGCGGCGGTAGACGCCGGTCGGATTCTCCTCCGGCACGAACGGCGGCTGCTCCGGCCACGGCATCCTGACGTTGGTGTAGTGCGGGTGGTCGTATCCCTGCATGGTCCAGTTGCCCGGCACGGCGATATTGTCCCAGCCGGTATCGTCAAAACCGTCAGCAGTGAACGCCTCCTCGACCAGTTCGGGACGGGTGAGATAACGGAACTTCCATTCTCCGTTGAGATTCATGATCCGCGGGCAGTCGAACGGCTCCCACGAACCATTTTTCGCCTCGGATTCCGTCGCACAGGGGAAAAGAGTGGAACGCGAACGCATCCGGTTGACTCCCGGACACATCGGGTTCTCCCACAGCCGGGTCTGCTTGCAATCGAACAATTTCATGGTATATTCCTTTCCGTTGCCATCGGAGATTTGGTTATAAGATATCACGCATTTTTCAAGAATAAAATATCCATATTGGGGAAGTTAAATATGTTTTCCGGGAAAACGCCGAACCCGTTCAACGTCTATCGCTCCATTGGAGCCCGCACAATGGAGCAGTACGGAATCGGAGTTATGGACAAGGCCGGCTATACCGCAGATTACACCAATCAGGCGCACGCGGAGTATGTGATCGTACTGGTCCTGCGCGGCCGGGGCGTCTACCTCGACCGCACAGGAGCGGAGTATTCCCTCGGCCCGGGCAGCTGCTTCCAGCGTTTCGCCGGCGTGCCGCACACCACACGGATCGATCCGGAAAGCCGCTGGCTGGAATGTTTTCTCCAACTGGGCAAATCGATGGCGGTCCTCCTCGAAAGCTGTGCCGCCGCCGATCGGGAACGCCCCGTGCTGTTTTCCGACGTCACGCCGGGACTGCTGGAACGTCTTCTCACATTGCGCGACAGCTTCCGGAACTCCTCCGACGCCGAACTGATCCGCCAGCTGCCTGAAATTCTTGAGGTCGCCCAGCGGATGCTGGCGGCTGAACAGCCGAAACAGACTGATGACCGGAAAAAACTGCTCGATCAGGCATGTGCCTATCTGGGAACGGAATTCCGCCGTGACGGCGACCTGCAGGAGTTCTGCCGCCGTCACGGCTGCGGCTACGAGAATTTCCGCAAATTCTTCAAAGCGGAACTGGGCATCTCCCCCCATCGCTACCGGATCCGCCGGCGGCTGGATGCGGCATGCGCACTCCTCGGCAACTCGGGACTCCCCATCGCCGCCATCGCCGAGCGGCTCGGCTACAGCTCCCCCTACGAGTTCTCCGCCCAGTTCAAGCGACACATGGGGTGCCCCCCTTCGGAATACCTCCCCCGCGGGAAAAACTGAGCAGAAAAAACGGCGGTGGCATGTTCCCGCCGGATTCGGATCAAGTTCCCGTCAATGCAGCGGCGACAGATCCATTTTGCGGATGCGCCAGATCGCCAGCAGCAGAAAAAGCGCCGTCAGCGAGATGGTGTAGAGCATCAGCACCGCCACAAGAAACGGCCCGTGTACACTCTCCTGGAAGTAGGAGATCAGATTCGGGAAGAAGTAGTGCAGCACTGTCATCACAACCCCCAGCCCCGGAATCATTCCATCCGGAAAGAGCGCCAGCGTCAGCGGCATGAACGACATCACCGCCGAAAAGAGCAGATAGACCGTGGTAAATACCATCGAGCCCATCGCTCCCGCCACCGTTGAAAAGGTCACCGTGATCGCAATCAACGGCAGCAGCAGCATAGGCGGAATGAACTGCCGCAAAATCTGCCGCAACGAATAGTCCGCCGAACCGCCGGTGCCGAGTATAAAATGCGACAGAATCAGCACCACTTCAATCACGATGAAAATCCCCAGCGTCATCAGCAGTGTCGAAAAATACTTTCCGAGAAGGTACTGAAGACGGCTGATCGGCTTGGAAAGCACCACCATGATCAGTCCGCTGTTCATATCCCCCGGCACCTCAGATGAACCGTAGAAGACACCCAGCAGGATGCAGATCAGCATCCCGACACAGGTTCCGATGGTGAGCGGCGGCACATTGACCGATTCCCCGCTCAACGCATAGGCAAACAACGATTCCCGCGTCACCTGTCCCGAGATCGGGTCGGCGGTATCGGCCAGCACGCAGATTGCAATGCCGACCAGAACCAGCAGATAAAACGCGCCTTCGCGCATTTTCAGCAAAGATAATTCAGTGATTGCCCACATTCGTCATTCCGTCCCTATTCGTTTGGCCTCTCTCCATCCCCCATCATCAGCGACGGCATGAACGTCTCCTGTACTTTGGTCAGGAACGCGTTCGCCTTCGCCGCCGCCGCAGTATCCTTCACCGCTTCCGCACTCTTGACAATCTCGCGGAACAGACCGGCATAATCCTGGTACTTGATCTCACAATCCAGCAGCGGCGAAAGATACTCCAGCATCGTCTTCGGTTTGGCTTTGAGCGACACCAGCTGCTGCATTCCGGCCTCCCAGGCCATGTAGAGCTGCATCGGATCTTTGATCTTTTCCAGCACCGCATGGTACTGTTTGATCGAAATCTTACGCTTGCTCCGATTGTAGAGCAGCAGCCTCGAGAGCGGTACGTAGGCATTCTCCGCATTTTTCAGCTCGGGCGTGTCGAGCAGCAGATCGAAGAACTTGTTACTCTCCGCGTCATCCTTGTCGCGGGTCATCACCCCCAGCGAAGTCATCCAGGAGACTTTCTCCTCCGGCGTCTTCGCCGCGGCCAGAGCCTCCTGCGCTTCCGCATACCGTTCCCGGTATTCCAGCGGAGCCCGCAGCAGATTCTGCGAGAGCGAACGACGCCCCGTGCGGTTCGCCGCCCGGATCTGCGCCGCCTTCGCAGCAATTTCCGTTTCCCCGATCTTCTTCGCCCGCCGTTCCACATCGCTGTAGAACCGGTCGTAATTTGTATACGGTTGCGGATTCTCCATCAGCGGGGCGAAGAACTCCAGATAGACCGGATCCGGCACCCGCATCCAGTTGAGCTGCGTCTGCCCGAACACCCAGGCGTCATAAACATCCTCCTCCCAGCGGAGGCCGGCAATGTGCTTGTGATACTCTTCGATCGTCACCGGACGCTTGCTCGTCTTGCTGAGTAGCAGTCGGGCGAACGATTTATAGGCGCGCCGCGAGGTGTTGTACTGCGGATCGGTCACCACGCTGATCAGCATCGTGTCGCTGCCCGCCGGATCTTTGCTCTTGATGTAATCGGCGAAAACGAAAATCGCCTCCACCTTCTGATCCGTCTTGCGAGCTCGGTTCATCCTGTTCTGCAGGAAGAGATATTTGGCCCGATATTCGATCGCCAGTTTGGCGCTCTTCGGCAGCCAGTTGACCAGCTGACCGTACTCGCCCTCGCGATTCGGTTTTGCCTGTTGAAGCGTGTTCTGCTGGAGAATCGCGTCAGAGAGCACATAACCGGCCAGAGAAACGACAAAAACCGCCGTCAAAATGACGGCGGTTTTTGCTATTTTCCTGCGCCGAAGCACGGGCTGCCTCACTTCTTCTGGGAAGTGCCGCAGTAGGGGCAATAGGCCGCACCCGCGATGGTACGCTGGCATTTCTTGCAATTACCCCACGTCTTGACGGCTTGTCCGCAGCTCGCGCAATAGGATTCGCCGGGACCGTAGGGAGAGATGCAGTTCATGCAGAGGTGGCTGTCGGCGAAGACCTTGTTGGAGATCTCCGACGCGCGGTCCAGCACCTGTTTGGTCGGCGTGTAATCCTCAGACGGGGTCTTGATGTCCTTCAGGGCGCGGAAGAGCCGCTCCTTCAGGTTCTGGGTCGCCATTTCACCGCTGCCGGCATAGTCGTTGAGGCCGCGGGAGTTCTGCCACTCCTTGAAGAGCACTTCCGCGAGGGCCAGACGCTCATCCATCTTCTTCTCCATCGCCATCAGTTTGGCGAGAGAGCGGAAGTAGTAGCTGGTGTAATGGGTCTTCTGATCCTGTCCGCCGCCGGAACGCTGCATCGCCATCTTGAAATAGTCGATCGCATCCTTGTAATTGGCCGGCTTGAGGTACTGCACCATGACGAATCCGGTGTAGAACGGGATTTCGGCATTGTTCTTGAGGTGGTGGTTCTCACAGGCGCGCTTGAGCAGCTCGACGGTCTTCTCCGGATCAGCGACCGAAATCGAGGAAACTCCATCCTGATAGAGCTTGTCGAGGTTCGGATCGAGAGCGATCAGGCGCTCCAGACGGCGGGTGACCTCGTCAATGTTGGTCTCATCAACCGTGCTCTGCGAACCCATGTAGTTGATGAAGAGCATCCACTCGACATCAGCCATGAACTTGTGGAATCCACCGACCGGCATTTTGCTCATCGTCGCCTTCTCCGGCAGCAGCGCCTTCTGATCGGCAGCGAGCTTGGATGCCAACAGGGAAGCGGCAATCACCGCAATCACCATGACAACAACATGAATCAACATACTTTTTTTCATTGCAGATATACCCTTCAGCGGATTCTTACTTGATATCTTTGCGGCTGAACACCAGGCTGGCCAGCGCGGCGATGAAAATCGCGTAGCAGATGCCCCACAGAGCGACCAGCAACACATACGACCACGGAATCAGCGTCTTGTAGACCGCGCTCGCCTTGAAGTTGAAGAGCTCGAGGTCCGGCAGAATTCCGCCGCAGAGAACCGGAATGTTGAGCAGGCCGAACGAGAAGGAGAACCAGATCACCAGCACGGTGACGACCGGCGCAACCACCTCCGGCAGCAGCACCGCGAAGAGCACCGCCAGAGCGGACATCGGGATGACCGACAGAATCACCATGATCTGGCTCTGCAGCATCGCCTGACCGATCGTCTCGGAATAGGAGACGCGGAAGATCAGGAAGGAGCCGACGGCGACCAGCGCGCAGAGCACGAAGCCGACCACGATGTTCCCGAGCATTTTCCCGACCAGATAGTTGGTTCGGCCCAACGGTTTGGTCAGCATGGTCGATGCTACCCCTTCCTTCAGCTCACGGGGAATTTCGAACGTCATCGACAGCACAACCAACACCGCCGTAACCGTGTTGAGCATCAGCGACGCGTCGATCAGGAGCTCCTTCTCCAGCCCCAGAGAAAGCACATCATAGTTGAGCGCGCAGGCGACCAGGACCCACACCCCAAACACCAGCAAATAAACCACCTTCAGACGCAGCACATTACGCCACGCGC
>CAZPWP010000075.1:0-9137 GCA_964590295.1 uncultured Victivallis sp. | reverse complement strand
ATATCGGCTTCCTGTTCGTCGGGCCAATGCTTTGCTATGGACTTCCTTCTGATTCCACCTCGCGGATGACACCAGAGTCCTGTTGCTGCAGCCTTCCCACCTGTCGGGCGGTTTCGGGACTTTCCCCCGGTCGTCGTACGCCATGCCGGGCGCACCCGAAAAAACGGGCCGGACGGTTTTCCTCTGCCCGTTTTTTATACGATCTCACTCCCCGGTGATCCGGACTCCCCTTTCCCGCAGAGCGCGGAGGAGATCCGGCAGGTCGGTCACCGCCAGCATGCCGGGGAACATGTTCGACTGCGGGAACGGCGTCGATTCCGCCTCGATCACCTCCGCCAGCGATTCCGGTCGGTCAAGCAGATGCAGCTCCGCCACCCGGTCGCTGAGCAGCGCCGCGATGACACCGGGCATCACGCCGACACCGCGGGCAGTCAGGGCGATTCTCCCCTCCCCTTCTGGGTTGAGCAGCAGACACGCGGCCATGATGTCGCGAACCCGTCCGCCAAGATATGGCTCATCGAGCAGCAGTCCGAGTGAAGCGAAGTGATAGTCGAACTGGTAGGGGCTGAAGAAGCTACGGTTCCCCTGATCGCACCCCTCCGGCATCGACTCTCCGACACCGCGATAGTCGAGCGCGAATCCCGGCCGATGTCCGTCGGCAAGTTCGTCGAATGCGGACTGGTGGGGCAGATAGAGCGGAATTTTCCCCGCCTCGCGCTCCGGCAGGTGAAACCAATCGCCGCGATCGACGTAAGAGAGCGTCACCCGCATTCCCGGTTCGGTCTCGAGCAGAAAGCGCGAAAAACGCACCTTCTCCGCCGGCCGGGCCCGAAGCACCCGGTAATTCGGCATGACGACCTCGCCGAGTTTCAGGCAGGAACGGAGCTTCTCCGCCAACTCCTGCGCGGGCAGCGCCTTCCGGGCGCGGATCAGCTCCGCCGCCCGCTCGCTGATGAATACCTGAATCCGCCGGTTCTCCGGCAGATCGCAGACGTTCCCGGCTGGCGTGCACCACAACTCCTTCTCCGGAAACGGCGCCACGGCGGAAATATCCTTCAGTTCCCGCTCGGCATGGCGGCAGAAGAAGTCGACCACCCGTTCCCGCAGGTGCTGCGAAAGTCCGTGACCGACCGGACCGATGAAGCACTCCACTTCGTTCTCCCGCCCCAGAATCCGGTAGACGCGGCGCAGCTCGTCATAGCACTCCAGCGTGCCGCGCGGATCGAAAAAGTCGTTCCGCTGCCCGCAGATGAGCAGTGGGCGCGGCGCCGCGGCGAAGAGCATGTCGGCCATCTCGCCGCCCGCCGCCGCCAGTCCCGGCGGGGTCTGTTCGGCATCAACCGGCAGCTCGTTTTCAACGTGGCGCCACCAGCGGGTGATGTAGCAGCAGGGAGCCGCCATGGTGATCCGGTCATCCAGCGCGTTGACATAGGTGGTGAGCGTGCCACCGCCGGAGTTCCCGGTCACACCGACCCGGGTGGTGTCCACTTCGGGGCGGACGAGCAGCCAGTCCAGTCCGCGCACCGCGTCGAACAGCCGCCACGTGCCGAAAAACTCCCCGACCAGCAGCAGCTGCTTGCCGTACATATTGTGTTCATGCGTACAGTTCAAACAGAGCGCCTCCGCCCCCGGAATGTTGCGGTACTGGAGACGTTCTCCCTGCCCGACCGGATCGGGAACCAGCACGGCAAATCCACAGAGCGCCAGCGCCTGCGCCGCCATCTGATAGGTGTCGCCCGCCTTGCCGATAGCGGAGTGTCCGCAGACGAAGAGCACCGCGGGCAGCTTTCCGGAAACCTTTTCCGGCCGATAATAGTTCGCACTCACCCAGTAACCGGGACGGCTCTCATACAGAAGCTTCTCCACAGTGAAGCCGCTTCTCCGCAGCTGCCCGGTAATCCGCGCCGCCGGCGCTCCGGAATGCTCCGGCAGCTGGAACGATTTCCGGACCAGCCTCCGGGCCTCCTCAATGTACGCCCGGGCCTGACCGGGTTCCGTCACGCCGCGCAGACGCCCGGCGCGCTTCGCCATATTGGCACGGAATCGCTCCACGTAGAACTCCTGCACCACATCCCCGAATTTCGACATGCTGAACGATCCTTCTGTTATATCTTCATTCCGCCTTCATCAGAGCATCGCTTCGGCAACCCGGGTCATCTCGTCGGAAATGACCGCATTCTCCGCCAGTCCCTCCGGAAGTTCCCCGGCGTCACAGCGCTGGAGGAAGAGCGGATCCAGCAGCAGCTGTGCCAGTAGCGGAACCTTCGCCCCGGCCGCCAGCCACGCACCGCCCCCCTGCGAGAAGAGCGGATGGCGATAGCCGCAGTCCGAACAGACGAAACCGCTCATATTCTTGACGATCCTCGCCACCGGCACCTTGACCTGGTTGCAGACGTCGATGCACTTGCGGCAGTCGGCCAGCGCAACCTCCTGCGGCGTGATCACCACCACCACCGCTTTCTCACAGTCAATCAGCAGACAGGCCGAAAGCGGTTCATCTCCGGTCCCCGGCGGAAAAATCGAGCACCAGCGTATCAAGTTCTCCCCAGTCGACCTCCTCGAACAGCTGTTTGACCGCGCCCATCTTCACCGGTCCGCGCCAGATGATCGCCCGGTCCGGATCGTCGAGCAGCAGCCCGATCGAAACCAGCTTCACACCGGCCGCCTCCAGGGGGGTCCATTCCCTGCTCGGTGCCGCCGTGACATTGAACAGCGTCGGCTGCGAAGGCCCGTGGAAGTCCACATCCAGCAAGCCGACCTTTTTGCCCCTCTTCGCGACCGTCACCGCCAGCGCGGCGGCGACGGTGTTCTTGACGACGCCCCCCTTGCCGGAGAGAACCAGCACCGCCTTCTTCACCGTTTTCAGCAGCGGTTCGTTCTTCTCCTCCAAGCAGTTGCCCTTCGAGGCGCATCCTCGCAATTTCCAGAACAGTTACTCATTTCCCCCTCAGTGTCTGCAATGGCCGTGTTCATGCTCCCCGCCTTCCCCATGCTCATGGTGGTGGGAGCAGGAAAATCCGTGGCGAATTTCAGCGTCCCGTTGAGATATCCGGCCACCACCGCATCGACCGTGCCCTGCACACCGGCAACCAGTTTAATTCCCTCGTCGGCAAGCGCCCGCTGCGCCTCGGCGCCGATGCCGCCGCAGATCAACAGATCGACGCAGAGATCGCGCAGGAAACCGGCCAGCGCACCGTGCCCGGAATCCCCGGTCGGCAGCACACGCTTGCCCCGAACCACACTTCCCTCAATTTCGTACACGGTGAATTCCGGAGTGTGCCCGAAGTGCTGAAAAACCTCACCGTTCTCACTGGCAACCGCAATCACCATGATTCTGTTTCCATCTCTTTGCAATGGGAACGGCCCGAATCACCCGATTCAGGCCGTTCCCGGTAATAAATTCACCAATCACGGACTATTCCGCCGGCATCTCCTTCGGCTCCGCCTCGCGCATCGGCTGCGCCTGATGATCGCGAATCTTCGCCCGGAGCGTCGTGAGCTGCGAATCGATCTTCAGCACCGCCGCGTCAAACGACTTGTACAGATCGAAATCCTCCACCTCGGCGGAGATGACATGGTACTTACAGTTGACGACGATACTGCTCTTGAACCGGTTCTTCTCGCGATTCATGACGACATTGACGGAAATGACATTCAGCGCCTTGTCCTCTAGCAGAGCCTCTATATGTTTATCCACATATTCGCGGATCGACGAAGTAATCTCGAATTGACGACCGGTTACCGTAATGTTCATAAGCACCTCCTTATTCTCAAACCGGGTTCTTTCTCCGGTTCGTGCCGAATTACATGGAAAATTGCGGACCGAGATAGATCTCCTTTGCCCGCTCATCGTTGACCAGAAACTCGCTCGACCCCTCCACCAGAATCTTGCCTTCGCACATCAGATAGGCCCGGTCCACCACCGAAAGCGTCTCCCGCACATTGTGGTCGGTAATCAGGATCCCGAGATTGCGATCCTTGAGCTGCAGAATGATCTGCTGCACTTCGTAGACCGCGAGCGGGTCCACTCCGCTGAACGGCTCATCCAGCATGATGAACGAGGGATTCGTCACCAGCGCTCGGGTGATCTCCAGCCGCCGCCGTTCACCGCCCGAGAGCGTCATCGCCTTCTGCTTCGCCAGCCGGGTCAGCTGCAGCTCTTCGAGCAGCGCCTTGCAGCGTTCTCTGCGTTCCGCCGAGGAGATTGCCAGCGTCTCGAGAATCGCCATGATGTTCTCCTCCACCGTCAGTTTGCGGAAGATCGACGGCTCCTGCGCCAGATACCCCATCCCCATGCGGGCGCGCTTGTACATCGGCATATGGGTAATATCCACCCCGCGGAAACTGATATCGCCGGAATCCGACCGGATCAGCCCCATGACCATGTAGAAACTGGTTGTCTTTCCGGCGCCGTTGGGGCCGAGCAGACCGACCACCTCTCCGGCCTTCACCGAAATCGAAACATCACTGACCACCCGGCGGCCGTGATAAGTCTTCACGAGCTTTTCCGCCCGAATCAGATCATCCTGTTCATTCAGTCCGTTCATCTTCTTCCCTTCGAAACTCCGCCGCGCCCCCTCCGGCACCCCGCGGCTGCCTATTACTATTATACACTCACTTTCCCGCCGGTCAAGCGAAGAATTCAGGAAATCCTCATAATTTCAGCGAGTCGCCGATATCGACCACAGTATTTCCCAGAACTTTCATCGTCTCACCGGCCAGGTCCACCAGAATCCGGTCGCCGGAAATACGGCCGCCCTGCGCGCTCATCCATGGGCGCGCCTCAGGAGTTCCGGTCATGATAATCTTCTTGTCCTCCACCATGTAGTCGGCCTGTTCGCCGCCGGCGCGCTGCAGCTCCCCCTCCTTCGTACGGCGGGAGATTTCGACATTGCGCTTGCAGAGCACCCGGGCCAGTTCCAGCGTATCCGTGAGAGCGATCCGGGCGGGAGCCGCTCCCTGCGCCGGAGCGGGCGAGCTGAACGGATCGGCGTCGGGATCCTTCTCCAGCGGCGCCGGTTTCACCGGGGCCGAAACGGGCGGCGGCGCACTCTTTCGGGTGAAGAGGTACATCTCCTCGCACTTCAGCGTTCCCTGATCGTCGACCAGGCTCACCTTGTCGTGAAATTCGGATTCATTCTTCACCAGATCGACGATGCCGCGGTCGGCCCGCAGCGTACGCGGCCCCCTGGAGCTGCCCAGCATGCTGCCGAACGGATTGGTCGGATCCTTCGCCGCACGCCCTTCCGCCGCGACATCCGGACGGTTGACCAGCTCCAGATTTCCGTCGCAGACGATCTTCGTAAGCCGGGTTCCGTTGGACTGGAACACGGCGGAATCGGCCTGTTCGCCGGGCTTGAGCTCCTCGAAGTTCAGCGTCATCTGATCGGTCGAGAGATCGGCGCGGGGATCCTTCGAACGGACGTTGCCGATACAGACCACCTTGCTGACGAATTTCTCGCTGGAGCTCCCGCTGTCAAGGTCGAGCGCGTCACCGATTCCGGCGGTCCGCTTCTTCTCCGCCGCCGCACCGGCCTTCCCGCTCAGGTAGATCTCCAGCCGGTCGCAGTCTAGCGACATTCGCGGATCGCGCACCTTCACATTCCCCTGAAACACCAGCTTGTTGCCCCCGTAGTTGAGGTCGCTCGAATCGGAGGTCACCACGGTCTTCAGCGGAGCGGCCTCACCCCCCTTCGCATTCGGCGCGGCACAGAGGGTGATCCGGCTCTCCTGCGGCGCGAGCAGCCGCTCCTCATCGAGGAAGATCACCAGCTCCTTCCCGGTCAGCGTCTCGCTGCCGCGGGTGATGGTCGGACTCGCTCCGGTCATCGTGATCTTGCGTCCGTCATACTCAAAAATCGCGTCATCCGACATCGCCCGTTCGCCTGGCAGCAGCCGCCCGGCGGCATCCTTGCGAGTCATCCGGACCCCGCCGGAACACTGGATCCGGTCGAGCTCCCGGCTGTTGCCGCCAAGCTCAGGCATTCCGGTCAGCGAACCTGACGAAGCCGCCTTGCGGAGCGCCGCCTCGTCGTTCTTCTTCGTCCCCGGAGCCTCGCGCAGAATCACGCGCATCCGCTCGCAGAGCAGCTCCATGCGCGGCTCATCCACCCGGACGTCGCCGATGAAATCGCTGCGGTTGTTCCGATAATCCATCTGGGCGGAATTCGAACGCACCGTCATCGGACCGGCGGAACGCGCACTTTTTTTATCCGCCGGCTGCGAAATCACCACCCGGCAATCCTCCGTGACGGTCGCCCGCTGCTCCCCTTTGAAGAGGACGATATTCCGACCGCTGATCGATTCGTCCCCCCGCATGATCCGGGGATTTTCCCGGTCGCCCGAGAGCGTGATCGAAGCGGATTCCACATCGTAAATCATGTGGTCCGCCAGAGCCTTTTGCTCGCCCGCGCGGAGCTCCTCCGCCGAGAGTCTGCGGGAGATCACCACGTTGCCGTCGCAGAGGATGCGCGAGACGCCCCGCATATCCTCGTTTTCGATTCCGGCGGCGGAGGCGACCGCAGCCTCGCCGCGGCTCCCGGAGCCCTTCCGGTCGAGGAAGATGGTCATGCGGTCGCAGGTCACCCCGGAGCGATCCTCATCGACCTTGACGTTCCCCATCAGGATCACCTGGTTGCTGCCGAGATCGATCAGCAGCGAGTCGCCGGCCGCGGTGATGAATTCGTACTTCTCCGGCAGTTTCGCCCCCGGGGCGAAAAGTTTGCGCGGATCGCTCCCCCCCATCCGGACCACGATCCGGACGTCGGATTTGACCAGCACCGTCCGCTTGTCGAAATCCGCCTCGAAGCCGATTCCATCCAGATCGAGCAGCGGCGAACGGAAGAAGACCGGCTCGTTGCCCGCCGCCATCCGGGTCTCCTGATCGACGTTGGCGCGCGGCGAACGCATCACTCCTTCGCTGTAGAGGCGATCCTTCCAGAATCCGACGATCTCCGGCAGTTTCGCGTCGAGCGGATAGAACTGCAATCCCCAGCCGTCCTTGATCGAATCGATGTCGGCGCCCCGCCGAATCAGATCGAGCAGAACATTGTTCCCCACCATCAGCCGCCCCTGACGCGACGCCTTGTCGAAAAAAACCATAGACTGGAGCACCTGCTTGTTGTAAAGCGGCAGTTTGGCGTGCGAAAGCACCAGTCCGCGCAGATCCTCGAGGCCGCCCGCTCCCCGGAGCGACAGCGCACACCCCGCCAGCAGCGCGGCAAAAATCAGTTTCTTCATCTTATCTCCTGTAACGTTCGAGCTGGGCGTCGAGCGTCCCCTGCTCTATCATGAGGCGGCGCATCACTTCGCAGACCGCGCCGTGCCCCCCGGGGGTCCGGGTGCGGAAATCGGCCACCTCATCCAGTTCCGTGACGCCGTCCGCTACCGCCACGGCGATGCCGGCACGCCGCATAACCGGCATGTCGATCACATCGTCGCCGACATAGAGGCACTCCTCCGGCCTGAGTGACTGTTCCGCAAGCAGCCGCTCGAACCCTTCCAGTTTATCCTTGCAGTTCTCATAACAGAAACTCAATCCAAGCTCCTCCGCCCGGCGGCGGTTCGCCCGGGAGCCGCGGCCGGAGAGAATCCCCACCTTGAGCCCGGTACGGATCGCCATACGTATCCAGTGCCCGTCGCGCAGATGGAAGAATTTAATCTCCTCCTCCGCACCGAAACCAGCCCTGCCGTCGGTGAGGACCCCATCGACATCAAGCACCACCGCTTTGATTTTCCGGAATGCTTCAATAGAGATCATGGATCTGTTTCACCTTATTTAAAATTTCGCGGATCTGCTTGAAATCGAGCGAATTGGGTCCATCGGACCACGCCTCGTCCGGCCGCGGATGCACCTCGGTGAAGAGAACATCGATGCCGACCGCGGCCGCCGCGCGGGCCAGCGGGGCGACAAATTCGCGCCGACCGCCGGAGGCGTTTCCCTGCCCGCCGGGGATCTGCACCGAATGGGTCGCGTCGAACACCACCGGCACGCCGAAGCTCCGCATCGTCACCAGCGAACGCATATCCACCACCAGATTGTGGTAGCCGAAGGTGGTACCGCGTTCGGTCAGCATCACCCGGCTGTTCCCGGTCGAACGGACCTTCTCCAGCGCGCCCTGCATATCCTCCGGCGCCATGAACTGCCCCTTCTTGATGTTGACCGGCAACCCGGTACGGCCGGCGGCGTGCAACAGGTCGGTCTGACGGCAGAGGAAGGCCGGAATCTGCAGAAAGTCCGCCACTGCCGCCACCTGCGGCACCTCCTCGCTCTCGTGCACATCGGTGATGACCGGAACGTGGAAGCGCTTCTTGACCGCCGCCAGATACTCCAGCCCGCGCTCCAACCCCGGACCGCGGCGTCCGCTCTCGCTCGAACGGTTCGCCTTGTCGTAGGAGGCCTTGAAAATATACTGAATGTTCAGCTCGCCGCAGAGATCGCGGAGATAGTCCGCCACCTCCAGACAGAGCTCACGGGTTTCGGCCATGCATGGACCGCCGATCAAAGTGAGACGGCCGTCGCCGATCACCAGATTGCTGTACTGAATCGGAATAATCGAATTCTTTTCCATATCGTCTGCTCCCATGCTCCCTCCGGGAAGCCCGCCGGAAAACTCCGTGGCTCGTTCAGAAGGAGGGTTGATGTTTCACTGAAAAAACTAAGTCGTTTCCCGCAGTTTCTTCTCCGCCGCGGCTAGGTCGGCAGGAGTGTCGACCCCGATGCTCTCCAGATTCGAAAGATGCACGTAGATCCGGATGCCATTCTCCAGCGCCCGGAGCTGTTCGAGCTTTTCGCAGTTCTCCAGACGCCCCGGCGGCAGCATCACAAACTTCTCCAGCACCTCCCGTCGGTAGGCGTAGATGCCCCAGTGCAGATAGACCGGAGCCTCCACCCCGCCGCTCCGCAGAAACGGAATCATCGACCGGCTGAAGTAGAGCGCAAAATGCGCCTCGTCAAACACCACCTTGACATTGTTTTCCGTCATCGTTTGCCGGTTTCCCGGTACCGCGACGGTCGCCATCCCGATTTCCGGACGGTTCCGCATGAGATCGATCAACTCGTCGATCACCGAGGTCGGGATCAACGGTTCATCCCCCTGCACATTGACGATGATATCGACCGGCTCGCCGACCAGCCG
>CAZPWP010000074.1:0-9156 GCA_964590295.1 uncultured Victivallis sp. | reverse complement strand
CTCTCTCCGTCGTGTTCATGGCGAACCGATGGGCAGCTGCCGCGAGATCGTGAATACTTCAAGTTGAAAATTGATCAACTCCCCGAAATTTCGAGCGTGAAAGAGGTGTGACGTATGGCAAAAATCGTCGAAGAGGCGAAAAAAAGAGCGGGCTCCGGTCTCCTGCGTTCCGCCAACCCCGATGAACATCGGCACTCCGAGGCTGGCGGATCCTATCGTCACGTCTTCGTCGTTCTTCCGGAAATGGCGGGAAAAGCCGTTATTTCTGCGGAAAACAACGAACTTCCGCGATCCGTCAGTTGCGGTTGAGCATCAGAATGGCGGTTCGATCGCCGGCGGCGGCCGCGGCGGAAAGCAGCTTCGCGCCCTCTTCTTCGTTTTTCTCCACGCCGCGCCCCTCCAGAAGACAGCGGCCGAGATCGCGCATCGCTTCCACATTGCCGCGGCCGATCGCACTGCGGAACCAGTAGACCGCTCCGGCCGGATCGACCGCAATGCCGGTGCCGTCCAGGTAACAGCGGCCCACACGATATTGACAGCGGGGCTCCCCCGCACGCGCGCCTTTAGAAAATTCTTCAAAGGCGCGCACGGGATTCTTTTCCACACCGATCCCCTCGGCATAGGCGTTGCCGAGCTTGAAGAAGGCAGGCGGATACCCCGCATCCGCGGCACGGCGGAAACACTCCACCGCGCCGCCCGGATCATGCGGCAGATGGTCGCCGGTGAGTTTGTAGTCCCCCAGACGCAGCAGGGCGGGACGGGATCCCGCTTCCGCCGCCTCTTTCGTCAGCCGGAAGGCCTGCTCCGGATCCGGCCGCCGCCCGTGCCCGTACTCCAGGACCCGGGCGTAGAGTGCTTTCGCGTCGGCGTCGCCGAGCATCATTGCCCGTTCAATCGCGTCCGCGGCGTGCTCCATCGAAGGGGCGCCGCCGACCCCGTCGCGTCGACATTCGGCGAGCAGCAGCAGCGCTTTCGGTTCCGGATTCGGCTGAACGAGATACTCCTCCAGACGGGTGCGAAGCTCCGCGGCACAGCGTTTGCGCCGTTCACGGTCACTCGCCAGCAGCCGCGCCAGTTCGAATTTGGCCGGAACGAAGTTTTCGGCGCACAGTTTCCGAAGTTCGGCGAGCGCCTTTTCCGGTTCCGCCGGAATCGCGGGACGGGTTCCGGTTTCCCCTTTTTCCTCCTTCACGCCGGTGTAAAACAGCAGCGCCCGGCGCATTTGCGCCTCCGGCCGCCCTGCCTCCGCCGCTTTCGTGTGGAAGAAGAACGCCTGGTTCGCACTTTTCGGCACTCCCCAGCCGTGTTCGAGACAGACCGCGAAGTTGTACGCCCCTTCCGCGCTGCCCTGCTCCGCCGCCTGGCGGAACCAGTAGGCCGCCAGCGTCGGATTGCGCGGGCGGTTCCGCCCGAAGAAGAACTCGTTCGCCAGCCGGAGCTGTGCGGTCACCTCGCCGGAGAGGGCGGCACTCCGCAGCGGATCCGGCGGAAGCTGCTCCTCCGCGGCGGCGAAAGACAAAAAGAGCGGCAACGCGCAGAGTCCGAAGAGAATGTTCCGGAGCTGCCGCATTGCCGCCACTTTCCGAAGGATCGAAGGTTATTTGGACGCCTTGAGTTCGGCGATCTCCTTGCGGAGCGCCTCCACCTTGGCGGCGAGTTTTTCGAACCGGCTCGGCAGCGTGTGACGCGCCATGAATTCGCGCTGGGATTCCGCCGGAGTGCCGAGGGCGATCGCGCCGGCGGGCAGGCTCTTGACCACGCCGCTGGTTCCGGCGACCTGGACGCCGTCGCCGAGGGTGATGTGGCCGTTGACGCCCGACTTGGCGGCGAGAACGACGCCGCGGCCGAGTTCGGCGCTGCCGGCGATGCCGCACTGGGCGACCAGAATCGAACTCTCGCCGACCACCACGTTGTGGGCGACCATCACCTGATTGTCGATCTTGACGTTGCTCTTGATCCAGGTCTTGCCGAAACGGGCGCGGTCGATGGTGGTATTCGCACCGATTTCGACGTCGTCGTCAATCTGGACGATGCCGGTCTGCGGCACCTTGACCAGCCCCTGGCTGGTCGGGATGAAGCCGAAACCGTCGCCGCCGATCACCACGCCCGGATGGATCACCGCCTTGCGCCCGATCACGCAGCGGTACATGACCGTCACGTTGGGGTAGAGCAGCGAACCCGCGCCGATCTTCACGTCGTGGCCGATGTAGCAGCCCGCGCCGATCACCGTGCCGTCGCCGATTTCGGCGCCCGCTTCGATCACCGCGTTGGCGTTGATGCTGACTCCCTGGCCGAGTTTCGCCTCAGGAGAGACCACCGCCGAGGGATGGACTCCCTCCGGCCACTTCGGCGGTTCCTCCGCGAAGACCGCAATCACCGTCGCAAACGCATAGTCCACATTCTCACAGACGATCAGGGTGCGCTCCTCCGCCGGAGCATCGGCGAGGTCGGGGCAGACCAGCACCACGCCCGCTTTGGTGCTTTCAAGCTGGTGCTGATATTTCTTGTTGCCGATGAAGGAGAGCTGGTCGCTCTGCGCATCCCGGATTCCGGAGACGCTGGAGATGGTGCGATCGGGCGAACCGATCAGTTTGCCGTTGACCATTTCAGCGATTTTCGCGGCGGTGAGAGTGATGTGATTCATACGATACATCCTTCCTGAAAGTTAAGGTTTGCCGGCTGGTTCCGGCGGCGGGACCGGTTTGGGGGCAGGCGTGTCGACCTTCTTCGTCCTGGTCCGGTTCAGCTCGGTGAGGACCGCTTCGGTGAAGTCGCTCGCCGCCGGATAGACGAGCAGCGTCGGCTGCTCGTTCATCGTCTTGCCGGAGCTGTCGAGCACGAAAGCGAACCCCTCCGCCGCCGCCCGGCGGCGGATCTCTTGGTGGATCTCCGCCATGATCGATTCGCGCTTCTGCTGTTCGACCCGGCGGAGCGAGGCGCTTCCCTCCGAGGCGTAGAGCTTGATCTCCGCCTCCTTCTGGGTGACCTGACGCGCTTTGGTGTCGGCCGTTTCGACGGCGGTTTTCCGTTCCGCCTCGGAGAGCGCCAGATTCTGGCTGTTGAGCCGCGCCGTGCGCGCCTCCTCTTGAAGGGTCCGCAGCTGATCGTTGAGCCGCATCAGGTAGGTGCGGTAGACCTCCGCCTGCTGCTTGATCGCATCTTCGGCGATCCTGCTCTTGTAGTATTCGCGGAAGATTTTCTCGAGATTGACCACGCCGATCCGCCCGTTTTCCGCCGCTCCGGCACCGAGCGCCGAAACGAGAAACAGCGCGGCCAGAATGTTCCGGATCATTCGCATGGGCTCTATTCCTCCGGTTCAGTTTGAAGCGGTGTAGTTCGGCGCGTCCTTGAGCATGGTCACGTCGTGCGGATGCGCCTCGCGGAGGCCGGCGGCGGTCACCCGGACCATCCGCGCCTTCTCCTGGAACTCCTTGATCGTCCGCGCGCCGCAGTAGCCGAAGGAGTAGCGCAGCCCGCCGACGAACTGGCAGATCACATGCTTCACCGGACCGCGGAAGGGCACCATCGCCTCGATCCCCTGCGGCACCAGCTTGGAATCGTCATCCACTTCGTCCTGCCCGTAGCGTTCGCGGCTGCCCTTGCCGGTCTTCATCGCTTCGAGGCTGCCCATGCCGCGGTAGGAGACGTAGCTGCGGCCCTGGTGCAGGATCATTTCGCCGTTGCTCTCGCTGGTGCCCGCCAGCGCGGAGCCCATCATCACGCAGTCCGCGCCGACCGCGATCGCCTTCGCCACGTCGCCGGACTGCTTGATGCCGCCGTCGGCGATCACCGGAATGTCCGCCGGGACCGTCTTCGCCACTTCGTAGACCGCGGTCACCTGCGGCACGCCGACGCCTGCCACCACCCGGGTGGTGCAGATCGAACCGGGCCCGATGCCGACCTTGATGCCGTCGGCGCCGGCGTCGACCAGCGCCTTGGCCGCTTCGGCGGTGGCGATGTTTCCGGCGACGATGTCCACCCGGTCGCCATAACGCTTCTTGAAGAGCTTGACGGTCTCCATGACCCCCTTGGAGTGGCCGTGCGCGGTGTCGAGCACCAGCACGTCGACACCGGCGTTGATCAGCGCTTCGGCGCGGGCCTCGTCATAGGGACCGATTCCGGCGGCGGCGCGGAGCTGGTGGTGGGAGTCGCGGTTGTAGTCCGGCTCGTCCTTTTCGATCAGAGTCTTGACGTCGAGGAAGCTGTAGAGGCCGGTGAGCTTGCCCTCCTTGTCCACCATCGGCAGTTTGCCCACCTTGTTTTCAACCATGATCCGGTAGGCATCGTTCATCGAGATCGAATCGCTGGCGGTCACCGGGGTGCGGGTCATTACCTCGCTGATCCGGATGTTGTAGTTGGTGAGGAACTTGATGTCGCGGCTGGTGATGATGCCGACCAGGCGGCCGTTGTCATCGACGATCGGGAACCCGGAGAAGGAGTATTTCTGGTGCCGCTTCACCTCCATCATCTCCGCCACCGTCTGGTTCGGATGGAAAACCACCGGAGTGCGGATGATGCCGTTGAGGTAGTATTTGACCTTGCGCACCTCTTCGGCCTGCTTTTCGATCGAAAGGTTCTTGTGGATCACCCCCAGGCCGCCGAGCTGCGCCATCGCGATCGCCATCGCGTTCTCGGTGACGGTATCCATCGCCGCGCTGACGAAGGGGATGTTCAGCGTGACGTTGCGGGAGAAGCGGGTTGAGACATCGGCATCGCGGGGCAGGAAGTCGGCGTACTGGGTCACCAGCGAGATGTCGTCAAACGTGAGTCCTTCGAAGGGGAAAGCGGCCATGAATTGATCGATATAACGCATGATAAACGTTCCTCAAGCTGAATTCTGGGTGTTATTTTACTGTGTAATATACTCCCTCGCGGCGGTTGGTTCAACCTGAAAAGAAGAAAAATCCCCGCTTTCTTTCGCCGTTCCCCGGTCCGGCGCGGAATTTCCGGAAAAATCCTCCGCGGCGCTTTTGCCAAAGCAACAAAGCGGTGGTATTGTATGGAAAAACGGAAAATTTACGGAGGAAATCATGAAAACGATCCATGCCGCTCTCTTCGCCGGTGCCGCCGTGCTGTTCGCCGGCTGTTCCGCCTTTGCTCCCGTCGGGGAGCCCGTCGCCGAAACACCCACGCCGGCTCCCGTCTCCGCTCCCGCCGTGAAACCCGCGGCGCCGTGCGCTCCGGCTCCCGTGGGCGGAATCGCCGACGAACAGGCGGTCCGTTTCGCCGGTCTGGAACGCAATCCGGTGGTGCTGCTCTGCGGCTGCTCCGACGCGGAGGCCGCGGAACCGGCCTGCGGCGGCGCGATCGACCGCCTGACCGCCGCCGGGTATGTCGACGCCTCCCGCCCGCTGCCGGAGGGGCGCGCGTATGCGACGCTCTATTGTTTCCACTGCGATCCGAAGCTGGATATCCCGGGCAATGCGGCGAAACTGCACGCGTTTCTCTCCGATGTGCGCGCACAGCTGCAGAAGAAATATGCGGAAACCTGCAAGCGCCCGGGGTACGATGTCCGCTTCGACCTGATCGCCTGCGGCACCTGCGGACTGCTCGGGCGCTACTACCTCCGCTACGGGGAGCAGCCGCTCCCGGAGAACGGCATCTCGCTGCCGCTGCTCGACTGGCGCGGCGCGAAGCTGGCGGATAAACTGATCCTGATCGGCACTCCCAACGACGGCAGCCTCGCTGTCCTCTCCGAGATCGTCGGCGGCGTCCGGCCTGATCCGGCGTCGCGGACTCCTCTGCCGGCCGCCGCCTCTCCCGCCGCCTACCAGATGCTGCCGGGCGTGAACGGCGGAACGGTGCACTACGCCGACGCGTCCGACGGCCCGGCGCTCGACCTCTTCGATCCGGCGGTCTGGCGCGCCAATCACTGGGGCCCGGCCGATCCCGCCGTCCGGGCCGTCATCGGGGAGAAGGAGGCCGACGCCCATCTGGAGAACTGCCTCCGCCGGGCGAAGCAGTTCCGCGCCGCGATGGAGATTCCCGCCCGGCCGCCGAAGAACGTCGCACTCTTCCTCTTCGCCGGGAATTCGGTACCGACCGCCTCCCGGCTGCTGGTCGACCGCAAATCCGGCCGCCTCTCGCCTGCCGGATACGTTCCGGGCGACGGCCGGACCCCCCTCGCCAGCGCCCGGTTCGACCGGCGCGGCGAAGCGGCGAAAGTGCCGTTCTCGCAGTCGCCGATCCTCTGGCAGGCGGTCTCCCATCTGCCGGCGGGACACGCGGAGCTCCTCCATTCCGACCTGCTCTGGAATGATGTGCGCTACTATCTGCTGATGTTTCCGACCGACCGGCAGCGCGAACTCTACCATCTCAACCGGAAGTGACCGGGAGGCGCGCGTGGACAGAATTTTTCTTTCCGGCCTCCGGCCCCGTCCGGTCATCGGCGTCTACCCCGCGGAACGGCTCCGCCGCCAGGCGGTGGTGATCGACGTCGAAATCGGTCTCGATCTCGCCCGCGCCGCGGCGGGCGATGCGCTGGAGGATACGGTCAATTACGCCGAAATCGAAGAGCGGATCCTCCGGCTGGCGGAGGAGTCCCGCTTTCTGCTGATCGAGCGGCTCGCCGGCGCTGTCGGCGAGCTGGTGCTCGAATATCCGCCGGTGGAAGAGGTCCGGGTCCGGGTGGAGAAACCCGGCGCCGCGCGTTTCGCCCGCGCCGTCGCCGTCGAAGTTACAACCGGACGCAACCATCAGAAGGGAGAGGTACGATGATCGGAAAACGTGCCAAACGACCGATCGGTCTCGACGAATTCGACAGCGGAATTTTTTCCATCTGGAACAAGAGACGCATGCTGCTCACCTCCGGCGACTTCGCCGCCGGGGCCTTCAACGCCATGCCGGTCAGCAGCGGATTCTTCGGCGAACTCTGGGGCGTGCCTGCCGCGATCGTCTTCGTCCGGCCTCAGCGGCGCACCTTCGACTTCCTCGAGGAGTACCCCACCTTCACGCTCTGCGGATTCTCCGAGCGGAAGTATCAGGAGATCATCGGGCGGCTCGGCAGCGTCTCCGGTCGCGATGTGCCGGATAAGATCGCCCGCGCCGGCCTCACCCCCGTCGCCGCCAGGCGGGTCGAAGCCCCCATCTACCGCGAGGCGGAACTCGCCGTCGAATGCACCCGGCTCTGCCGCGGCAAACTCGACGGCAGGAACTTCTTCCTCAAGGCCCTGATCAAGGAGCACTATCCCGACCGCGACTACCACAACTTCTACATCGGCCGGATCGAGGCAATCACCGGAACCGGCAAATATGTGAAGGAATGAGGGGGAAAGGCTCCGGATGGAAGAAAATCTCACTCCGATGATGCGGCAGTACCGCGAGGCGAAGGCGGCGATTCCGGCCGACGCGGTGCTGCTCTTCCGGCTCGGAGACTTCTACGAGGAGTTCTTCGAGGACGCCGAACGGGTGAGTTCGGTGCTCGAACTCACTCTCACCAAGCGGCAGGGCGTGCCGATGTGCGGCTTCCCCTACCACGCGCTCGAAAACTACCTTCCCCGGCTGGTGGCGGCGGGCGTCAAGGTCGCCATCGCCGAGCAGATGGAGGATCCCAAACTGGCGCAGGGGATCGTCAAGCGGCAGGTGACCCGCATCATCACCCCCGGCACAATCATCGACAACGCCCTGCTCAATCCGGCCTGCAATAACTATCTCACCGCCCTCGTCGCCGGGCGGGACCGCAGCGCGCTGGCCAGCCTCGACATCAGCACCGGCGAGTTCCGCGTCACCGAAACCGCTTCGCCGGAGAAGCTCCGAACCGAACTCGACCGGCTCAACAGCCGCGAATGCGTCATCTCCCACAAGCTCGCCGCCGAGTTCCGCGCCAATGACGCCTGGCCGGAGACCCGGAACAAAATCCTCTGGACCGAACTCGATTCCGAGGAGTTCGAGTTTGAACGCGCGGAGACCTTCCTCAAGGAACATTTTCAGGTCGCCACGCTGGATGGTTTCGGCTGCCGCGACCTGCCGCTTTCGGTGACTGCCGCCGGAGCGGTGCTCCGCTACGCCACCGAGAACCTCCGGCAGGAGGCAGGCCACATCAACCGGCTCGAGCTCTATTCATTAGACCACTCGCTCGAGCTGGACTCCATCTCCCAGCGCAACCTCGAACTGGTCGAAACCATGTTCGGCTCCGGGAAGAACGGCTCCCTGCTCGGCGTGCTCGACCACACCGTCACCCCGATGGGCGGACGGCGGCTGCGCAGCTGGGTGCTCCGCCCGCTCTGCGACCACGACGCCATCGTCGCCCGGCTCGACGCGGTCGAGCAGTTCACCCTCGACCCGCTCACGCTGACCGAACTGCGCGAGACCATCGGCGTCGTCCGCGACCTGGAGCGGATCATCGGCAGGCTCAACGTCGGCAGCGCCGGGCCGCGCGACCTCCAGACCCTTTCCGCGTCGCTCGGCGTACTGCCCGGCGTCCGGGCGCTGCTCGGCGCTTTTGCCGCGCCGCTGCTCGAACAGCTCAACACCCGGCTCGAACTCTTCCCGGAACTCACCGGTCGGATCGATGCCGCGATCGCCGACGAGGCGCCGGCGCTGCTCGCCGACGGCGGCGTGATCCGCCCGGGGTTCTCCGCGCAGCTCGACGAACTGCGCGCCGCCGCCACCGACGGCAAAAGCTGGCTCTCGCAGATCCAGCAGCGGGAACAGGAGCGCACCGGCATCAAGTCGCTCAAGGTGAAGTTCAATTCGGTCTTCGGCTACTACATCGAGGTGAGCAAGGCCAACCTCGCCGCCGTGCCGGAGGATTACATCCGCAAACAGACCCTGGTCAACGCCGAGCGGTTCATCACCCCGGAACTCAAGGAGCTCGAAAGCCGGATCCTCGGCTCGGAGGAGAAGGCGCGCGCGCTCGAATACCAGCTCTTTCAGGAGCTGCGCGAATATGTGCTCGAATTCACCGCGAAGATCCAGAACACCGCCGATGTGCTCGCCGAAGTCGACGCACTCTCCTCGCTGGCCGAGTGCGCCCGGCTTCACCACTACTGCCGCCCGCGCATCTTCGAGGACGACCGGCTGATCATCCGCGGCGGACGCCATCCGGTGCTCGACGCGCTGCTCGGCGCGGAGAAGTTCGTCCCCAACGACTGTCTGCTCGACGGCGACCGCAACCGGATGATGATCATCACCGGGCCGAACATGGCCGGCAAATCC
>CAZPWP010000073.1:0-9252 GCA_964590295.1 uncultured Victivallis sp. | reverse complement strand
CGTGAAATACTGGTTGTGGATGTCGGAGTTGCCGGTGAGCTCCAGCACATCCGCCGGCTCACCGCCGATCAGCTGGGTCAGAAACCACTGGGAGTAGCCGCGCACCGGCACGGCCACCTGTCGAATCCGCACCTTGACTCCCTGGCGCTCCTTCTCTTTCTCATAGAGCTTGATCGCCTCTTCGAACCCCTCGCGGAAGCCGTCCTCCAGCTGCCAGTGCGCGAAGGTCAGCACCTTGGTATCCGAAGAGAAAACGGTCATGCCGCCATGATTCCGGATCACCATGATCACCGACAGGATGAAAAAGGAGACGGCGAGCCAGACTCCGACCTTCTGGAATTTACTGCCGAAGGTCACTTCATCATCAATCTTGCTCATTTCTGTTTGCCTTCCGCTTTGATTTCATTGAGAAAACGCTGGGCAACCACGGCCTGGGCGGAGAACGGATACTTCCTGAGATACTCATTGAAGTATTTGACGGCCAGCGGCAGGTCCCCCACCTTTTTGTAGAGGAAGAAGCCGATCCGGAACAGCGCCGAACGGTCTTCACTGGGATTGGCGAACCCGAGCTCATACCCGTCGATCAGATGACGGACCGCGGTCTTGTAATCCCTGCGCATGTTGATGTATTCGAACTCGGCCAGCAGGTGGATCGGCGGCAGCAGCTTCCGATCTCCCTTGAAGTCGGCGATAAACTGCTCGACCCGCTCAAACATCGCTTCGGAGCTCTTCGGCGACTCCATCTGTTCGCGCATCATGTAAAAGAACGCGTCGCGCGCCTCCGGCGACCCCGGAGCCAGTTTGAGAATCGTCTCGTAGATTTCGTTGTGGTCGTATTTGTCGCCCTTCGTGCCGTAGATGTCACGGCGCTGCTTCATCAACTGGGAGGTGCGGGCCAGCGAAAGGCCGGCCTGCAGACGGTAGCGCAGCGGAACGCTCTGATCCATGAAGAGTTCCATGAGCTTTGTCTGACCGTTCTCGATACGTTGATTGGCCCGATCGTACAGATCACACAATCCGGAGATCAGTTTGGATTCCGGCAGATCCGGATTCTCTCCGGCGAGCCTGCGCGCCACGGAGTAGTTCATCTGGGAATAACTCCGCAGCAACTTTACAGCGGGCGCGATCTCCTCCGCGGAGACGACTGAGGCCGCAACCGCCAGCAGAGCGACCCCCCAAGTTGGTTTCACCATTGCACCTCCTTCAGATTCAAGGTACGAAAGGAGGCCGCCTACGCGCCCACACCCCCCGTCTGAATCTGCGTATGAATCTTTGACCGGAAAACCGGCAGCTGGAATTTTCTTTTAATAATAGCATGAATGAGGTCCGTTTACAATCGCTCCGGATACTTTTTTTTGATTTTTTTCGGAGCGCCGAAGGATCTTCTCCCGAACGACCCCCTCGTTCAGGGGCGGAACCGGGCCGAAAGATAGCCCAGAAGAAACCGGCGCAGCTCCTCCGCGTCCTCCGCGGGAAGTCCACACCCCTGCTCCAGCTGACGCAGCAGTTCGGCCGCGGTCGGTTCCGCGCCGGGCGCGAGCACGCCGCGCCGGCGCAGCGCACGGCAGCGGCGCAGAAACTCCGCCTGCACCCGGCGGCGCTCCGACGTGAGCGCGGGGGAGCGCGAGCGACGCCGGAACCAGCGGCGGAGGAGAAAGACGATCAGAAGCACCAGCACCGGTCCGGCAACCGGATGCAGGAAGAGAAACACCGCGAGCTGCCGGAGCGCCTCCGCCGCGTCGACGATCGCCGACGCCACCCGGCCGCAGCGCAGATCGGCGAGCAGTTTTCGCCAGGCGAACGCGAAGAGATCGGTACTTTGCGCAAGCGAAGCGCGCCAGTCGTCCGGTGGCGGAACCGGTGCGACCGCCCCCTCCGGCGTGGCGTCGAGCAGCACCCAGACGCCGCGGTCGCGATCGAACGCTTCGGTCCAGGCGTGGGCGTTGCCGACCCGGGCGATGTAATAACGTTTTGAAGGGTGCTCTTCGAAGCAGACCACGCCGCTGACGTAGCGGGCGGGAACGCCGTTCGCGCGCAGCAGCAGCGTCAACGCGCCGGCGAAAAGTTCACAGTGCCCCTCCCGATGCCGCCGGAGAAAGTAGTCGACCGGATCGGTCCGGAACGGAGAACCGGGCCACTCCAGCGAGTAGCGGAAGTTCTTTCGGAAGAAAGCGATCGCCCGTGCGAACCGCTCCTCGTCGCTCTTCGCCCCGTCCAGGCCGGTCTCCCGGGAGAGAGCGCGCAGCTGCCGGAGGAGCCGCGGGGGGACCTCCAGATACTCCTCCCCGGGCGGCGCCGGCTCCTGCCAGGCGGCCCGCGGGACGATACGGGGCACCAGAAGGGTATAGCCGCCGTCGCGAACGAATCCCTCGCTGTCAAGCTGACCTTCCGCGCCGCGGCTCACCTGGTTGGCAATCACCTCGATTCCGGTGACGTTCCCGGGCGCGGCCAGCCGGCTGTCGCCGAGCGGAACCGCCGGGAAAATACGGATCGTCTCGCCGCTCCGCTCCGCGGAAGTGACCGGATAGAGCTGATCCGCCGCCATCCAGTTTTCGGATGCGACCGGCTCAAGTGCAACTCTGCCCGCGTCGCCGGAATCCTGCCAGGTGCCCCGTCCATACCGGGAAAAGACGGAAAGGCGCAGGTAGCCGGGCGGCGCCGGCGCGATCGCCCGCAGCGCGACCTCGGCGGCGGCCCGGCGCTGTTCGGGCGGAAACGGCCGGAAGAGTTCCGGCGCGCCGCCGATCCGGTGCGGCCGGACCGGCCGGTTCCGGTAGAGCCGGCGGGTCCCCATACGCAGCAGCGAGTTCTCCCAGGAGCGAATATGCTGTTCATACCGTCGGTAGAGCTCGATCTCGCCGAAGAAGAGTCCGGCGACCGTCGCCAGAGCCGTCCCCAATGCCGCGAGATGAACGCCGCGCGGCGGCGCTCCGCCCGAACGGGAAGCGAGCAGCACCGCCACCGCCGAACAGCCGAAACAGCTCCCGTAGAAGAGTCGGAAATGCCGGTGCAGCAGGAAATCCAGCGCCAGACGCTCCGCCTCCGGACCGTTCCGCCGCAGATCACCGCTGACCAGAAACGCCGTCAGCGCCGCCGCCGCCGCGATTCCGACGGCATTTCCGCGCTTCCGGAAACCGGCGGTCAGCGCCGCCGTGTAAAAGAGAAACGGAAGGAAGATGTCGGGGCGCAGAAAATAGGCCATAAATCCGAACCGTTCCAGCCGGACCGGCACCAGATAGTTGCCGAAGGCGGTCAGAATCAGCGCGATGACGATCGAGTAGATGACCGTCCGGTCGCTGATGTGCCATCCCGACGGCGGGAGAGCGGCCACGCCCAGCAGCAGCACCGTCAGCACCAGCACGTGCGGCAGGTCCGCGGCGACGGAAAAGCAGAACACCGCCGGCAGCAGGATCGCGGCGGAAAAGAGGGGGATTCCGCGGGAGTGTCCGGCCTGATTCACAGCGACACCACCTCCCCCGCCCGGATCGCGCGGGGGGAAACGGCGACACACCCCCCGGGCAGTGTTTCAGGAGCGGCCTCCCGGATCAGAATGACCCGGGTGGAGACGCCGCACGCCTGGAGCTGTTCGAGAAAACGGCGCCGGTCGGCGTCGAGATCGAGCAGCAGAACCGCCGCGCCGCCGATGCGGGCGATGTCGCGGAAGAGTTCCGGTTCCAGCCGGGAGAGCACCGGTTTCGGCGAAGGTTTCATTCCGGCGAGAATATCGCAGACCGAGTCGAAGGAGGCGGCGCCCCGCCCGGTTTCGAGCCGGTGGAGATCGGGCCCGGCGGCGAAGAGCTCCACCACCGCTTCTCCGCGGGCGAAGTAGTCGGTCAGGGCGGCGGCAAGTTCCAGCGCCGCCTCCAGCCGTTCATTCCGTCCCCGGCGGCGGAACCGCAGCGACCAGAAGGGCGGCGGCGGAATGCAGGTATCGACGATCAGGGCGACCCGCTTGAGTTCGTTCTCCTCGAACTCCTTGACCACGAAGCTGCCGGTGCGGGCGCTGCCCGGCCAGTCGATCCGCCGGACGTCGTCGCCGTCGCGGTAGTCGCGCACCCCGACAAGATCGGCGGATTCGCCCGCTTTGGAATAGCTCATGGAACCGGAGGTCTGACGGCGCCGCCCCGCCGGCATGACGAAACGGCGCAGCGGCGTGAAGGCGGGATAGACCGTCAGCACCGCATCACCGCGGCTGCGGCAGCTCCACTTCACGAGCCGGAAGGGGAAGCCGGATTCCGCCCGCGCGCCGCAGATCCGGTAACGCCCCCGGCGGGCCGCCCGCACCTCGCCGACGGCCGTGCAACGCGCTCCGCCCCGCAGGACGGCGAGCGAAGCGTGCCGTTCCGTTTTCAGCCCCGCCGCATAATCGAAAGGGTCGAGCGTCAGGTCGTACGCGGGCAGCCGCCGCCGGTTCCGCACCTGGAACAGCACCCGGAAGGAGGAACCGGCACGCACCCGTTCCGGCAGGGTGCGGCAGATCTCCAGCCGGGGGCGGAACACCATTCCGGCTGCCGTCTCCACCAGAAAAACCGCCAGAACAAGCGGCACCGACACCCGCATCGGCGCATTCATCGACACGGAGGCGTAGAAGAGCGCCACCACCACCGCGGGCAGCAGCCAGAGGGCGACCGGCGAAAGAACCGTGCGCAGGACGGCCCAGCTCCAGGCGGCGAGCGCCACCGTGCTCGAGCGGTACCGGGAATCGGAACGAAGCCACCGCGGCTGGAAAGAGGGAGGGCCGTCGAGGAAACGACGGAGGATTCGGCGGGAGAACGCTTCGAACCCCATCTACGGTTCCTCCTTCGATTCCGGGAGGCGGCAGGAGAGGGAGACGGTCATGTCCGAATCGAATCCGAGCGCGGCCGGGTCAATCGCGCGCACATAACGCTGCATCCCCTCGCCGGTCACCGGAATCGGCCGGGTCGGGCGTCCGGTCACCACCAGCTCCAGCATGGCGTTCCCCGCCGCATCACGGTCGATTCGAAGTTGCAGCGCCCGGCAGTCGAAATCGCGCAGCGCCTCCATGGTGCGCCGCGCCCGGAGCGGGCCGCCTGTTTCATGCAGCAGAAAAGGTTCAAGCGCACCAAGCTGCAGGTGATCCACCCGGTCCGAGGAGAAGTCGGCGGCGATGAGCTGCGCCGCGCGCCCCGGCGCGATCCTCCAGACCGCCCGCCCGGAAGCGACGCCTCGAATCGGCGCGGAGGGCAGTCCGAGCGTTTCCAGCAGCCGCCCGATCCGGACGCCGCGCAGCCGGACGCCGACCTCCGCGGACGACATTCCCGGGGAGAGCAGCAGCGGTCCCTCAAGCCAGGCACGCCCCCCCCAGAGAATGCCGGAGCCGCCGGTCAGATGGCACTCCCCGGATTGCGGCAGCCGGAACCGGAGCTGCCCCTGTTCGAACATGACGTCATGCCCGGTCATCCGGCGAAAGGAGAATTCGCCGCCGGAATTCCACCGTCTGGTTTCCCGTTCCCCCAGACGCAGCAGACCGGCGAGCTGCTCGAACTTGAACCCGCCGGCGGCAAGCTCTCCTCCGGACGGCCGGAATTCCAGCCGCCAGCCGTCGGAACCGCCGAAGGAGCCGGTCGCGGCAAGCCTCCCGGAATAGACAAAATCCCCGTTGAAAGCGGAGGGCGCACCGAACCGGACCGGCCGCAGCAGTTCCGTCTCCGCCAGCTGGAATGAGCCGGAAAACGGCCTGCCCGCGCCGACGGCCCCCTCGAACGTCAGCGGCGTCCCGGCAAAATATCCGGAGGAGGCGCGCCCGTGAAACGCCACGCCGTTCCCGGCGAGGCGCAGTTCCCCGGAGGCGGCGCTGATCCAGTCGCCGGGCAGGCGCAGTTCCCCCGCCGTGAAACTCCCCGCCGGACGCTCCCCCGTTCCCGCGAAACGGATCGGCAGCTTCGCCGAAAGCTTGTCGAATACAAGGGGTGCGTTGCCGGCGACCGGAACCGTCAGACTGCCGTTCGAAAACGACGCCTCTCCCGAAACCGCGTCTTCCCCGCGGGAAAGAGCGAGTTCGAGCGCAGGAACGTGCAGCGACCAGCCCGCCGGGGAGCTCTTCCGCCAGGAACCGTCGACGCCGCGCAGCGAGAGCGACAGCGCAGCAGGGCGCCCCGCCTGCCAGCGGAGACGGCCGGAAAATCCGCCGAAGTTCCCGGCGAAACCGCCCGCATTCACCGTTCCGCCGGGCAACCGGAACAGACCGTTCCACCCCGACGGCAGAAACCCGGATCCGCGCACCTCCCCCGCCACCCGGACCTCGCCGCCCGGCGCCGTCCATTCGGAACCGAACAGGCGCAGGACCGGTTTCGCCAGCGTCACATTCGAAATCAGATTGTTTCCCGGAGTCACCTGCCGCCGGTTGAAATCACAGTCGAATTCCGCCCCCGCGGCGGCGAGCGAGATCTGCCCGCTGCGCAGAATTCCGGCGGCGCAACCGGCGGAAATCCGGTGGCCGGCCACCCGCCCCTCGCCGTCAAGTTCGATCACGCCGGTCAGCCGGAGCTCCTCCAGCGAACCGCTGCCGAAGGTGGAGTCCACCACCGTCACCCGGCCGGCCTGGATTCCGCCGCCGATCTCGGCGGGACGGCGGTCCGGACGACCCGCCGCCAGCGCGGTGGAAAACCGCCCGGCGAGATGCTCCAGTTTGAGCTTCGGCAATTCCGCGCCGAAGAGATTGACCCCCGCCGCCTCCGGCTCCAGATCCAGTTTCCAGGTCTGTTCGCCGGAGAGCCGCGAGAGGGAGAAGGCGACCCGCGCCCGCGCCGCCCCCCAGGCGCTGCGCGGCTCCGGCCACTCCAGCCTGGCGGTGCTCAGCGTGCCGGTCAGCGTGAAGCTCGAAGCGGCAGGCGTGGAGAAGTTGAAGTTCCAGCTGCCGGAAATCGTCCCCGGCAGCGCGGTGAAGGAGGTCTGTTCCGCCGCCGGACGGAAGCTGAACTGGTCGAATCCGAACGAATAGTCGATCTCGCCCCGTGCGCCGACCCCGGCCCCGGAGAGTTTCGGGTTGCGCCAGAGACAGCCCACCAGCCCCAGCGGCGTCTCCCACTGCCAGTTCACCACCCGGTCGGAATCGCCGGACTGCCGCAACTCCCACGCTCCGCTCTCCCGGTCGATCCGTCCGTCGAGCCGCAGATTTCCCGCCTGCTTCCCCGCCGGCGTGGCGGCCGCGAGCGAAAAGCGCAGCTCCCGCCCGCCGTCGCCGGAGAAGGTCAGCGCTCCGAGCGGCGCGACGAAAGGCAGCTGCAGCTCCGCCTCGGGCAGCGTGACGCTCCACGCCCTCCCCGGCCCCCCCCAGCGGAAGGAATAACGCCCGCCGGGCATCAGCCGCCAGAAACCGCCCTCGATCATCGCCGGCTCCGGGAAGAGTCCGTCGGCGGCGAGCGGCCCGTCGAAGCGGAAACCGTCCGCACCGAGACGGACCGAACCGCTGACGGTGAAACGTCCGGGCAGTTTCACCTCCTTCGGCAGCGGCGCGCCCGCCGCCGCCAGCAGCGCCGCATCGAGATGGCCGGAGAAACGGAGCTGCCCGCCGCCGGCGGCGCCATGCTCCCCGGTGACGCGGAATCCCGCCTCCGGCAGGGAGAGCTCGAGCCGGCGCGCCCCGCTCCTTCCGTCGGGAACACTCCGCAGCGTGAAGGGGTGTTTCCCGCCGTCCTCCCCGATCCAGACGCCGGAAACGGCGAGTTCTCCAACCGGCAGGTTTCGATGAAATCCGGATTCGCGCAGCTTCGCAAGCAGCCTCGGGAGACGGCGCAGCACCACCCCCTCGCAACTCATGCTCCGGAGCACGCCCTCCTTCGGCTCCGCCCCGAGCGTCAGCCGCACCTCCGCCGCGGAAACGAGCGCCTTCTCCCCGTCGCGCCAGACAAGGTCGGAAATCCATACGGAGCGATCCCCCTCGCCGCGGATCCGGCCGAACTCCACCCCGGGGATCTGCCGGACGGCGCGCCGCACCCCGGCGCGGGCGGTGGGAACCGCATCCCAGCAGGAACGTACCAGACCGGCGGTTCCGAGCAGGATGACCGCGCCGAAGAGGACCGCCTTCGCCCGGCCGATCCGGAAGCGGCGGCGCGGCATCATGGCAGGACCGGCTCCACCCGGTCAACGGCGTACTCCACCGTGCGCACCGCCAGCCACCGCCCGTCGCGGAGAAAGCGGAGATGCCCCTGTTCGTCGGCGCCGAATTTCCCGGCGGCGAAGTCGGCGACCACCCGCGGCAGCACCACATGGTCCCCCGCGCTCTTCAGCCGCTCGAGGTTGGCGGCGGCAATCCGGCGCAGTTCGTCGCGGAACGGAGCGTTCCCGCGCGCGGCGTCGATCCGGGCGAGCGCTTCGACGGCGTACCCTTCCAGCGCGACCGGCATCGGCGGCGACACCCCGAGCACCGGTCCGGAATCCATCTCCGCCGCGCCGCTCCCCCGGTAGGGCTGTGCGAGAATCACGCTGCTGCGCAGGCTGGGAAATCCGGCGAGAATCGCCCGCTCCACCGGCCGGAAATGAAGGCCGGTCAGCAGCCGCCGCCCGTCCCGCTCGATCGTCAGATCGCCGGGATGCACATTCAGGCAGAGCAGGTCGTCGGTGAGGTTGGTCAGCGGCACGAATCCGGCCAGCACGGCGAAGTCGATCCGGTACGGCGCCATCCGCCGGCGCAGTTCGCGGGTCCACTCCTCGCGGATCTCGCGGCGGCGGGGCGTGGTGAGCGCGATCGTCTCCTCCCCCCGCTCCCGGTAGAAGGCCCGGATGTCGAGCGCCGCCACCGGCAGCCGGAAACGCGCTCCGAGTTCCGCGGCGCGGCTCGTCGCCGGAGCGTCGGTGACGATGAGCGCCGGTTCAAAGGCAAGGCCGGAATGTTCCCGCGTGAAGCGGAACAACGCTTCCGCATTGGTCCCCGCCCCGCTCATCAGCACGGCGACGCGCGCCGCCCCGGAACGGGGAGAGTTGAAAAAAGGTCTGATTCGCATATCTTCCGCCATCTCGTCGATCGAATTCACGGTTCGGGCGGCGGCACAGGCACGCCGTTTTTTTAAAAAAACGTACTTTTCCGATTTTTCAAGTAAAATAATCGATTATTTTCAAACTCCGGGGCAAAAATTATTTGCTTGTCGGTGGAATCAGGTTATATTTTAAAAGAAAGTTTGTTTTTTTTCACGGGACACCGTCGAAGAATCCACCCAAATCGTGAGGTGCAAAATGGTACGTTTCAATTTCGTGAGAACCGCCCTGATGCTGTCGATCGCCGCGTTCGCCGTC
>CAZPWP010000072.1:0-9278 GCA_964590295.1 uncultured Victivallis sp. | reverse complement strand
CGAGGACGACCGGATAGTCGCGCCGGACGCGCCGGCAGTAGGCGAGCCACTCCTCCTTCGGTGGTAGTTCGGGGAGTTCCGTCGCGAGCGAGGAGAGAAACTCCCCGGCATCGGCCGGAATGGCGCAGTCGACCCGGAAGGTCGGTTTCGCCATCTCCGCCGGATCGGCGTCGACCATCACCCGGTACGCTTCGCGGGCGAGCTCCTTCCAGTCGTATCCGATGATCCGGAGGCTCATCCGGGTACCGATGACCAGCAGAAGATCGGCGTTCTGCAGAATGAAGTTGGCCCCCCGCTCCCCGAGAATGCCGGGGCGGCCGAAGAAGACCGGGGAATCCGATGGCAGAAGATCGATTCCGGAGAGGGTGGTCAGCACGGGAACATGCAGCCGCGCCGTCAGCTTACGGAACTCTTCGCGCGCTCCGGCGAGCGTCACCCCGTTCCCGGCGACGATGACCGGACGGCGGGCCGTCCGGAGCCGTTCGACCGCCTCCCGTAGCAGGGCGGGATCCGGTGCTTGCCTCACCGGGGCGGGCTCCGCTCCCGGCCGGAGAGTGTCCGGCAGTTCCGCCGCCTGAATGTCCAGCGGAACGTCGATCCAGACCGGTCCCGGACGACCCGAGCGGCACTCCTCCCAGGCCCGGTCCAAAACCGGAACGATCTCCTCCGGCCGGCGTACCATCGCTGCGTATTTGGTGATCGGGCGGACGATGTCGATGATGTTGATCTCCTGATCGCCGAGCTGGCGCAGATGGATTCCGGGCGCCGCTTCGATCGTGGTGGCGCGCTTCACCTGCCCGGAGATCACCAGCATCGGGATGGAATCGACCCATGCGCCCAGCACACCGGTCAGCGCATTGGTGCCGCCGGGGCCGGTGGTGACGCTGACGATGCCGGGCGCACCGGCGATTCTGGCATACCCTTCGGCTGCCATGGCACAGGCCTGTTCATGCAGACAGCAGATGTAGCGGAGACGTTTCTCCCGGCGCAGGGCGTCGTTGAGGTGCATCGCCCCGCCGCCGGTGACCAGAAAGACATACTTTGCGCCGCGGTCGGCCAGAGTCTGAAAAATGTAATCGGCTACTCTCATGATTTATTTGTTCTTTCTGCAGAATTTTCGTATGGTTTCGGCCATGTAGGCGAGTTTTTCTTCCGTCATGCCAGGATAGAGACCGATCCAGAAGGCGTCGTTCATGATCCGGTCGGTGGCGGTGAGCTCTCCGACGATCCGGTACTCCCTGCCTTCCGTGAGCGGCTCGAAACAGGGGTGGCAGGTCAGATTCCCGGCGAAGAGATTGCGGGTCTGAATCCAGTGCTCCTCAAGGTGGCGCGCAAGATCGGTGCGGGTGAACTTCACGCCGGGCGCCAGCGTGATCAGGAAGCCGAACCACGAGGGATCGCTCTCCGGATAGCTGCGGCACAGCTCCAGCTCAGGCAGGTCGCGCAGCGCCTCGAAGAGGAAACGGTAGTTCCGCCTGCGCTGCTCCCCGAACTTTGGCAGCTTCTCCAGCTGGGCGCAGCCGACTGCCGCCTGCATATCGCTCACTTTGAGGTTGTATCCGAACCGGCTGTAGACATATTTGTGATCGTACCCGAGCGGAAGCTTGCCGAATTTGCCGGTGAAGCGGCGGCCGCAGATCCCGTCTTCGCCGGAGTTGCACCGGCAGTCGCGCCCCCAGTCGCGAAGCGAGCGGGCAATCCGGTAAAGCTGCGGATTGTCGGTGTAGAGCGCTCCTCCTTCGCCGGTGGTCATGTGGTGCGGCGGGTAGAAGCTAGACGTGCCGATGTCCCCCCAGGTGCCGGTGAGACGGCCGGCAAAGCGGGAACCGAGCGCGTCGCAGTTGTCCTCGATCAGCCAGAGGCGGTACTTGTCGCAGAAGGCACGCACTGCATTCAGCTTGAAGGGATTGCCGAGTGTGTGCGCGAGCATCACTGCCCGGGTCCGATCCGAACGGGCCGCTTCCAGAAGCGAGACGTCGATGTTGGCGGTCTCCGGTTCGACGTCGACGAAGACCGGCACCGCCCCGTACTGGAGCAGCGGCGAGACCGTGGTCGGGAATCCTGCGGCGACAGTGATCACCTCGTCGCCGCAGGCGATCCGCCGCTCTCCGAGCTCCGGTGCGGTCAGCGTCATGAAGGCGAGCAAATTGGCCGAAGAGCCGGAGTTCACCAGCAGCGCGGACTCCACGCCGAGATACTCCGCCAGTTTCCGTTCGAACTCCCGGGTGTAGCGCCCGGAGGTAAGCCAGAACTCCAGCGCGGAATCGACCAGATAGACCATTTCGCGTTCGTCAAAGACCCGGCCGCCGTAGTGGAGATGGGTGACGCCCGGTTCGAACGGCGCGTTCTGTGCCGGAGCGTGAACCAGCCGGTAATATTCCCGAACCTTCTCGAGAATTTCATCGTGAAGCTGCTGTTGCTGTGAAGTCATGCGTGTTTCCAGAATTTTGTCCAGGGGGCGCGACCGGTCTCCCAGAGGTGGTTGAGCAGGGCATATTCCCGCGGAGTATCCATACACTGCCAGAACGATTCGTGGCGGTAGGCGGCGATGTCTCCCGTTTTCACCGCTTCGAACATCGGCCGCTGTTCGAGGAATGCGTCTTCTCCGGAGAGGTGGCGCTTGACGAACTCCCGTTTCATCACCATGAATCCGCCGTTGATGAATCCGCCGGCCTGGACCGGCTTCTCTTCGAAGTTCGACACTGTGTCGCCGCTGATCTGTATCTCGCCGAAGCGCCCCTCCGGATGTACGGCCGAAACGGTCAGAAGTTTCCCCTTCCGACGATGCAGGGTGAGCAGTGCCGCAAGATCGATGTCGGCAACGCCGTCGCCGTAGGTGAGAAAGAACTCCGGCTCTTCCGGCCGCAGATATTTCGCCGCGACGGCGACCCGGCCGCCGGTTTTCGTATCGATTCCGGTGTCGGCCAGCGTCACCTCCCATCCCTCCTCGGGAATGTTGTCGTGAAACCGGACCTGGTTGGCTCTGCTGCCGAGCGTGATCGTGACGTCGGATCGGTGGGCGTGAAAGTTCATGAAGTAATCGATGAAACATTCCCGTTTGTACCCGAGGCAGAGAATGAAGCGGCGGACGCCGAAGGCGGCGTAGATGTGCATGATGTGCCAGAGAATCGGCTGCTCTCCGATCGGCACCATCGGTTTGGGGAGCAGTTCGGTGACGTCCCGCAGCCGGGTGCCCCTGCCGCCGCAGAGAATCATTGCCGGAGGCATGACAGAGGTTTCATTCATCGAAGGACCTCCTTTATTCCTTTGTGTTCGTGAATGGTCATGGTTTCACATTCGATCAGCTGGATCAGCATGCCGTTGACCGGATTGATGCTGTCGCCGGAATAGAGTTCATGCGCCGGATCGATGGTGTTTGCCCGGAGCAGCGGCTGGAGAATGCGTTCGAACCGCAGTTCGAATCCGGCGGTGCCGAGGAACTCTCCGGCAGGCGTGTACAACGGGTAACGGCAGTAGATCCGGTATTTGCCGATGTTGCCGGCATAGGGGGCGGACCAGATGATTTTTCGGTCCCTGCCGGTGTCGGAGAACGGTGTGCCGGACTCCTTCCGGTTTCCGAGCACGACCGTCACGTCAAGATCATCAGCTGGTGTTTTTCTGTCATCCATGTCGTTCTGCATTGCGCTTCCTCTGAAAAAATCCTCCCTCTCTCCCTGCGGAACAGCGCTCCTTCTCCCCCGCCGGGAATGACATTACTCCGGCGGCCGGATCGTGCGCGCTTCAGAAGCCGGGATTGATCCCGATCGCCTGGAGAAACACAAACATGATCACCACCGGGGCGAGAAATCGGATCAACAGCCCCCACAGGGTCATCACCGTGAGCCCGTGGTTGCGCGATGTGCGGTAGAGCGGCTCCCCGCGGAAGCCGGAGAGCGAGGTGATGAGGTTTTCATCCACCTCCGGCCAGGCGCCGTGCCGGAGTTCGCGCCCCGCCTTGCGGGCGGTCCAGATCCAGCCGACGAAGATGGAGGTCAGCATTCCGGCGAGCGGAAGCATCCAGTTGCTGGTCACCTTGTCGAGCAGGTCGAACCAGCTGCCGCAGAGAGCGATGTTTTCCGGCAGGAAAATGGTTGAGAGCGTCTGCTGTATGCCAGGAATGTTGTTCCAGTCGCCGATGCTGACGCAGGCGAGACAGCCGAGTCCGCCGATCGCGGCGAAGCAGAGCAGAATCGCGGCTTTGCGGTTCATACCGAACTGATCGATCAGAAAAGTCACTCCGCTTTCGAGCAGCGCCGCCGCACTGGTCAGTGCCGCGATGGTGAGCATCAGGAAGAAAAATCCCGCCCAGATCCCGCCCATGCCGCCGGGGAAGTTGTGGAAGGTCGCCGGCAGCACCTTGAAGATCAAGCTCGGCCCCGCAGCCGGATCGAATCCCATGGCGAACACCGCCGGAAAGATTGCCAGCCCCGCCAGAATCGCCACTCCGGTGTCGAGCAGAATCACCCAGAGCGAGGCGCTGAAGATGTTTCGGTCGCGGCTCAGGTAACTGCCGTAGGTGATGGTGATGCCCATGCCGAGGCTGAGGGTGTAGAAGGCGTGGCCGAGCGCTTCGAGCGCGCCCGCCGTGCTGAGTTTCGAGAAGTCCGGCGCCAGGAAGAAGGAGACGCCGCTTTCAGCGCCGGGCAGCGTGAGGCTGCGGATCACCAACACAACCAGCAGCAGAAAGAGCGCGGGCATCAGGATCTTCGACCACCGCTCGATTCCGTCGCGGATCCCTCCCCAGATCATCAGCGCCGAAGCGCCGAAGAAGACCAGATGCCGGAGGATCACCCGGCCCGGAGTACTGATGAATTCACTGAATGCGTTTTCGGCCGATTCGACGTTGTTGCACTGCAGCTCTCCGGTGAACGCCTTGACCGTGTATTCGACGATCCAGCCGCCGACCACCGAGTAGTAGGAAAGGATCAGCATCGCGGTGATCAGCGAGAAGAGCCCGACTGCGGCAAAGCCCATCGTGAGCATCATGACCGCCGCGATCGCGGCGATGAAGGCGAAGCCGTAGTTCCCGGAGCAGGAGAGCAGCAGCGCTGCCGCCAGCAGAAAGCCGCCGATGGTGTCGGCGAAGCGGGAGCGGCGGAGCTGGAGCGCCTTGAAGGCGCCGTAGGGGTTCTTTCGGGTCCGGCGGCCGATGGCGATTTCGCAGAGCATGACCGGCATGCCGACCAGAAAGATGCAGAAAAGGTAGAGCAGCACGAATGCGCCGCCGCCGTTCAATCCGGTGATATAGGGGAATTTCCAGACATTCCCGAGACCGATCGCAGAACCTGCGATGGCGAGAATGAAACCGATCGAGCTGCCCCAGTTCTCCCTCTTTTGCGTCTCCATGGATCTCCTTTCCCGGGAAAGTTCATACCGTCATCCCTTTACTGTACCCGCGCGGACTGTTTTTTTCAACTCCGGAACGGTTTTTTCCGCATTTTCCTTATATGAAAAAAGAATTCCGGATGTATATTATTCTCTTCAGAGGAGTCTGTTTCATGGAGGCGCACTGATGGATTTTGAAGCACTGAAGGAGCGGATCAACCGCAATGACCGCTTCTGCCGCGGAAACGGCATTCAACTCACCGTCATCCGATCCGGCTATGCCGAGGCGGAACTGGAGATTGCGGACGACAAGCTCAACGGCCTTGATCTCGTGCAGGGCGGGGCGATTTTCACGCTGGCGGACCTCGCCTTTGCCGGGGCCGCCGACTCCGGCGGGATCCCGACGGTTTCGGCGTCGGTCAATCTTGCCTGCATCCGCCCGGGCGCCGGGAAGAGACTGCGGGCGGTCGCCACCGAAGTGAGCCGCGGCCGCCGGACCGGCGTCTGCAGTGTTCCGGTGTTCGACGGCGCGGGGAAGATCGCCGCGCACGGCTCGATCACCGGATTCGCCTTCGAACCGCGTCCGAACGCGTAACCGCCAAGAAGGAGTCCGTCTCATGGGAAAACTCTCTTTTGCTGTCAAGGGGATGCACTGCGCGGGCTGTGCCGCCTCGCTGGAAAAGGCGGTCGCCGCGCTCGACGGTGCTTCGGATGTCTACGTGAATTTTGCGGCGAACCGGCTGACGCTCCGCGCGGAACCCGGACTGCTTTCGCCGGAACAAGTTCTCGAAACGATCCGCGCCGCCGGATTCGAGGGCACGGAGAGGAGCGGCGCCGCCGCGCCTGCCGCTTTCGAGAAGGATGTCGCGGCGGAGCGCTCCGAGACGCGCCGGTTCACCGTCGCAGCGGTGTTCGCGCTGCTGCTCTGTTACGTGGCGATGCACGGGATGCTTCATCTGCCGTTCTTTCCGCTGGCGCCTGGCTGGATGGCTCTGCTTGAAATCGTGCTGCTGATTCCGGTGGTCGCGGCGGGATCCCGCTTCTACACCGGTGGATTCCGTTCGCTCTTCCGGGGGGAGCCGAACATGGATTCCCTGATCGCCTGCGGTACCGCCGCCGCGACGGTCTACAGTTTGTGGCTCTGTTTCCGAGGCGAGTTTCACCCGCTCTACTTCGATACGGCGGGGATGATCGTCGCGCTGATCATGCTCGGGAAGTTTCTGGAGGGGCGTGCCCGTCGCCGCGCCTCCGGAGCCGTCCGGGAGCTGATGGACCTCGCCCCCGCGACGGCAATCCGGCTGGAGGAGGGAGGCGAGCGGGAGATCCCCGCGACCGGAATCCGGGTGGGGGATCGCCTGCGGGTCCGGCCGGGGGACCGGATTCCGGCCGACGGTGTGGTGGAATCCGGCGAGAGCGGCATTGACGAGTCGATGCTGACCGGCGAAGCGATGCCGGTGCTCCGCAAGGCGGGGGACCCGGTGACCGGCGCGTCGATCAACGGCAACGGCTCTCTGGTGATTCGCGCCACCCGGATCGGCGGCGACACGGTGCTGGCCCGGATCATCCGGCTGGTCGAGGAGGCGCAGGGGTCGCGTCCGCCGATCGCCCGGCTGGCCGACCGGATCGCCGGGAAGTTCGTCTGGACGGTGATCGCCATCGCACTCGTGACCTTTGTCGCCTGGTTCGCTGCCGGGGCCGGATTCGCCGTCGCGCTCAACTTCGCGCTGGCGGTGATGGTGATCGCCTGCCCCTGCGCGCTCGGTCTGGCGACGCCGATCGCCCTCATCGTCGGCATCGGGCGGGGCGCGAAATCGGGCGTTCTGATCAAATCCGGCGCCGCCCTCGAAACGGCGGGGAAGACCGGCACCGTGATCTTCGACAAGACCGGCACCCTCACCGTCGGCCGCCCGGAGGTGAAGGAGCTTTTCCTGCTGCCCGATTCCGGATTCTCCGAGGAGGAGCTGTTCGCCGTCGCCGCCGGAGCGGAGAGCCGCTCCAACCACCCGCTCGCGCGCGCCATCGTTCAGGAGGCGAAGAAGCGCGGCGTCGCTCCTGCGGCGGTGGAAAAGTTCACCGCCCGCCCCGGCTTCGGCCTCTCCTGCGAGGCGGATGGTCGGCTCTGGCTGATCGGCAGCGCCCGGCTGATGCAGGCGGCGGGAATCGATGTTGCGGCGCTCTTCCCGGTACAGAAGGCGCAGTCGCTGGTCTATTTCGCCTGTGACCGCCGCCCCGTCGGCGCGGTCGGCATCGGCAACCGGATCAAGCCCGGCGCGGCCGAAGCACTGCACGAACTGCACGGACTCGGCGTCAAGACGGTGATGCTCACCGGCGACAACGCCGCCGCGGCGCAGTCACTGGCCGATTCGCTCAAGCTCGATGAGTTCCACGCCGAACTGCTGCCCGGCGACAAGGCCGGATTCATCCGGCAGCTTCAGCAGGAGAAGGGCGGCACCGTGGTGGCGATGGTCGGCGACGGCATCAACGACGCCCCCGCGCTCGCCCAGGCGGATGTCGGCATCGCCATCGGCTCCGGCGCCGACGTGGCGATGGAGACCGCCGATGTGGTGCTCATGCACGCGGATCTCGCCGGAGTTCCGGCGGCGGTCCGGCTCAGCCGGGCGACGATGCGGATCATCCGCGAGAATCTCTTCTGGGCCTTCTTCTACAACGCGGTCGGAATTCCGCTGGCGGCGGGACTCTTTTATGCGCTCTTCGACGGTCCCCGCCTCAACCCGGTTTTCGGGGCGATGGCGATGGCGGCGAGTTCGGTTTCGGTCGTGCTGAACGCGCTCCGGCTGCGGCGGCTCAAGCTCTGACCGGGGCGCAGGCGAAGGTCAGGCACTCCCCCGCCAGGAGCCGGACCGGTTCCGCCGGAATCCATTCGCCGTCCTTTCATTCCCCGGCGAGCGCCGTTCCGTTCCGGGCGGCGAATTCACCGGAAACGGAGCCGGGCTCCGCCGCCGCCCTCCCCGCGGAAACGGCGGGGAGGAAAATCTCTCCAAAAAATGTACTTTTTCCGCTGGAAAAATTGCATTCGCTCCGGTTGTGGTGTATATTAATCCATTGTATGGACAACCTTTGGAGAGACAGCGGGAAATATGAGTAAAAACAACGTTGACATAAGCAGTTCCAATTCTGAATACAGCGCCAGTAAAATCACGGTCCTCGAAGGACTCGAAGCGGTCCGGGTCAGACCGTCGATGTACATCGGCGACACCGGGCAGCGCGGATTGCACCACCTGGTTTACGAGGTGGTGGACAACTCCATCGACGAGGCGCTCGCCGGCTACGCGACCCATATCGAAGTGACCATCCACCCGGACAACTCGATTTCGGTCGAGGATGACGGGCGCGGCATCCCGGTGGACATTCACGAGGGCGAGGGCAAACCCGCCGTCGAAGTGGTGCTCACCATCCTGCACGCCGGCGGCAAGTTCGACCACAACTCCTACAAGGTCTCCGGCGGACTCCATGGCGTCGGCGTCTCCTGCGTCAACGCCCTCTCCGACTGGATGGAGGTCGAGGTCTACCGCAGCGGCAAAGCCCATTCGATCCGCTTTGAGCGCGGCGTCACCACCGTGCCGCTCCACGAACTCGGGCCGACCACCAAACGCGGCACCCGGGTCACCTTCAAGCCGGACGGGACCATCTTCCCCGACACCGTCTATGTCTGGGACATCCTCGCCAAGCGGCTGCGCGAACTGGCGTTCCTCAACTCCGGAATCCGGATCATCCTCTCCGACGAACGTGCGGAGACCCCCGACCAGCCGGTCCGCACCGAGAAGTTCCACTACGAAGGCGGCATCCGGGAGTTCGTCTCGATGCTGAACCACAACAAGGAGCTGGTCCACCCCGACGTGATCTACTTCCACCGCGAGCGGAACAACATCGATGTCGAAGTGGCGATGCAGTACTTCAACGGCACGTCGGAAAACATCTTCAGCTACACCAAC
>CAZPWP010000071.1:0-9285 GCA_964590295.1 uncultured Victivallis sp. | reverse complement strand
ATCGCGGCGTTTTTCTCAAAATACGTTCCCTTCCGGCAAGAACCGTCGAAGAACCCCAAATTTTCTCCATGCCGACGGCAGCGCCCGCACTGTCAATCTGCAGAAGATTCGCAGTACGTATGGCTTCCTCAAAGCCTACGTCAAGGGAGCCCCCGTCACGCTCTGATCCGGCGTTCCCCTGTTCCGGCCCTCCCTGCAAGGGGCGGCGGGAGGACCAGAACACAGATTCCCGGATATTGCCGGAAAACAGAAAATCCTCCACTTGCAAACCAGTACGAAATACAGTATATTTCCACCAGGAACAAGGAGAGGCAAATCAATGGAAACGCTTCGGAATATCTCAAAGACCGGCCAGTTGAAAGAGGCGCTCCTGGCTGAAATTCGGCAAGGGAAATACCTCCCGGGCAGTGTCCTCCCTTCCGTTCGTGAACTGATGGCCCGTTATCAGGTAAGCAAGAATACGGTTTCCCAGGCGCTGTCCATTCTGAATGAACTTAAAATCATCACGGTTGAGCATGGCAAAGCAACCCGGCTGCGCGGCAATCCCTTTCTCTCCCGCATAGAAATTGTCTTTTTCGGCACGGAGTTCATCGATACGCAACCATTCTGGAGCGAAATTTATCGCGGGATTTGTGATGGTCTCGCAGATGCACCGGAATACTTCATCGCACAAACAATCTTCTCCGCCGGTTTTCACGGTACATTAAACGGCCCCCCGGATTTCAGCCGCAGCAAAGGAATTATTCTGCTCGGGAGTTCCTATACGCCTAGCTATCGGGAATTGACCTCCTATCGAATTCCGCTACTCTCCATTCATGACTTCAATGCGGCAAGCGGTGTACCATTCATAACTGCGGATCCTACCCCGGCCCTGGCGGAACTGGGCCGACTATTCCTGAAGCGCGGTTGCCGTAAAGTGATGCTGCTTCACCTGGAGGGCGAAGAACATAACGATCCGATACGCAACGGAATCAATCGGAAAAAATTCCTGATCGCCAGAAAAACCCTTGCCGGCTACGGTCTGCTTCCCAACAACTCCTTCATCCGTCCTGTGTCCAGACACCAGGATGTACAGAAGGCCGCTTATGACGCATTTCGCTCCGCGCTGGAATCCGGCATTCACCCGGATGGTATCCTCATGACCGCAGATGTAATGGCCAGCGGCGTATTTCGCGCCGCATATGAGCTTGGAATCAATATTCCCGGAGAATGCTGCGCCGCAGGCATCGACAATCTGTCTTCCGATCTCTATCTGCGCCCTTCTCTGACCAGCATTGATCTCAATCGCCGTGAAATGGGCAAACTGGCCATCCAAAGCCTGCTGTATGCCATCCAGACCGGCACGCCACCGGAAAGCCGAACTCTCCCGACGACACCGATCCTGCGTGAAAGCCTGTGCTGAAAAATCAGGAAATCCACTTTTTTTCCATCCTCCTGTATTGACAATGTTATTTTTTGTGGTATAATTAAATAAGAGAACAGAGTGAGACAGTCACCCTGTGATTGAAAACTCAACGAAAAATCGGAGGGAAATTCAAAATGCGACAGCGAGTTTCTTTTACTTTAATTGAATTGCTCGTCGTTATTGCAATTATTGCGATCCTGGCGGCCTTATTATTGCCGGCGCTGAATCGCTCAAGAGAACGCGCCCAGGCCTCCCGATGCATGAACAATCTTTCCCAACTGGGTAAAGTCATCACCTTGTATGCGGGCGACTACAACCACCGGATCCTGCCGGTCGGCGGCATGGAAGACGGCCCAGCCTGGGGGAAAGTGTTGTATGAATACACTCGTTATCTTCCCTCTCCTGATCTGCTTTTCTGCCCCTCGCTCACTCCATTCAACTTCGAACAGGCCCGGCAACAGACGTATGTCAACTCCGGCTATCAGTACGTCACATACGGGATGAATGCCTATTATAAAGCAGATTCTGCCAAATATCACTGGCATTACGTCAACGGCCGCGCCCTGCTGATCGACAATGTAAAACGGTATATGCACTGGGGGCCGAGCAACAAGCCGACTCCGGCCCGTTTTGCGCTCCTGGCAGATACCGGAATTTTCAAACAGGAAACCGATATAACGGCCCCTCTGGGACAAATCTTCTACTTTTACTATCCTGCATACAACTTTTCCAGTGTAGCAACCGCGAAGCTCCATCTGCGCCACAACCGCGCAGCAAATCTGCTGCTGCTGGATGGTCATGTTGCGGCCGCAAACGCCAATGATCTGATTCAAAAATACTTGTTCACAGATTTACCGGGTCATTTCGGTTATTAAATGGAGGGTGATTGCGATGAAATCCATTCTGTTGTTCCTCGTTTCCTGCTCAGCGCTGGTCGCTTTTGCGCAAGAAAGTCTTTTGTTTCATGCGGACACTTCGTCCCTTAAAACCTGGAAAAGCTGGACTACCCGCTCAAAAATAGAACAACTCAACAACAGCGATGCCGTCCATATTCGCTACAGCTTCGACTCCTCCGCAGCGAATATGCAGGCTTCGTGGGGGATCAAACAGAAGCTCTGTCTCAATTCTCTCCCGACCAGATTCAGCATTACGATGAAAGGAGATAAGAGCAGCAATCTCTATGCGGTGAAACTGATCGACAAAAACGGAGAGACGTTTCAATTTCGCTGCGGCACCTTGACATGGGACAATCTGCAGACGGTGAGTATCCGATATCATCCGGATCACAAGTCCAGCAATTCTCACTGGGGTGGCGATAAGAACGGAATTCTCGATCTGCCGATCAGGGAAATCGCCCTGGAGTTCCGTAAATTCTCCCAGCAGAACAAGGGGGAAATTCTCATCTCCGATTTTAAAGTTTTCGGAAACGCAGAACAGGAACTCGCTGTCGCCAGTCAGAAATGGAAAACAGCAGTCCTTCGGAGAATCAGCACCCCCATCGATATCGCGGCACCTGGGATGGCTGGATTTGACCTGCGTTCCCCGCTGGTGATCGATCGCCGGAACTGTGGAGGTATCGACGGCGGCTCAGACAATCGGAAGATCTCATCCGCAAGCTGCTATTTTAATTACGATGATCGTTACCTCTACCTGGCCGCCCGGGTAGTGGATGGAAAGATTCACACAGCCGCAACCGGGAACATGATCTACATGAATGACGGCTTGGAGCTTTACTTCGACTGTCAAAATGATTCCGGTATGCAGCTTGACGGGGAAGACGACTTTCAGCTGGTGGTAAATCCTGCCGGAGGAAAGCAGCCGGCACGTCATATCATATTCAGGAACAACGCATCGGCATATTTGATGGCGGGAATTCAAACCGTTTCAGAAACCACACAGGATGGCTATTTGTTGAAACTCCGGATTCCCCGGCGAGCGATGGTCGGCTTCGAGCCGGAAAGGCGAGCCGCTGCATTTGAGATCGCCTTATGTGACAACAATGGTGAAGGGTTGGCCAGACTCTTCTGGAACGGCAGACCGGAATATAATTTCCGCCCTCTTCAATATGGATTTCTGGTAGCATCCGATGCCCCGACTCAGGTGATGACTGACGCCATATCACGAAGAACAGCAGTTATCCGCCAACTCACCGCCGCTTCGGAAAAACCACAACGTCACACCGGAGCTCCATTGCTGCAGAAAAATTCCATCCTGACAAAGACTCCGGAGAAGTATAAAAAGGTGGAAGGTGAAATCACCCTGAAGGCGGAATACCGGAATCCCTTTGACTTTGACGATCTGAATGTCAAAGTGACAATCACGGCGCCCGACGGAAAAAAGTTTGAACTCGATGCATTTTATTTCGAACTTTACACGGAAACCTTGTACGGACACAAAAAAAGCAACAGCCCCGGCACATGGCGCTGGCGTTTTACTCCTTCTGTCGCCGGTCGTCATACCTTGCTCACGACATTGCGTGATCATCGCGGGCGAACAGCCGACCTGCCGGAACAATCTTTCTCGGTGAAGGAGTCCAACCGGCGCGGGTTCGTCCGGATCAGTCCATACGATCCCCATTATCTGCGTTTTGACAACGGCGATTTCTTCTATGGGATCGGTTATTCCAACCACTTGTGGAATGACAAACGGGTCGATTATTATTACAGGCACCATCTCAATCAGCTTGCCGCATTCGGGGGCAACTACACCAGCGTCAATTTTGAGGCGCTCAGCAACTGTGGGTTCCGGCTGGATGGCTCCGCAAAGATGCGCTATTCCATGTTGAACGCCGCCCGCATCGACACCCTGCTCAATCTGGCGGAAAAACGGGGAATATACATCATTCCCTGCATGACTCAGACACATTGGGGAATGAGTAAATACTGGAAACAAAATCCCTTCAACATTGCAAACGGAGGGCCATGCGGAGAACCGGATGAACTGTTTTCCAGCCCGGAGGCCCGGAGGATCATGCGCAATCGCCACCGCTACACCGTCGCCCGTTACGCCTACAGCCCCAACCTCCTTTACTGGGAACTTTTTAATGAAATCGAGTATACCTCCGGTTTCCAGAATAATCCGGAACAGGCCTTCCAATACATTCGGTCTCTGGCGGAATATATGCATTCCATCGATCCCTATGGCCGGTTGGTGGCAACCAGCGGCAACATGGGCAGCCGGGTGCCGGGCGACTCTTTTTTTGACACCATCGTAGTGCACGTTTACGGCCGGGATATCACAGAACGCCTCTACGAACGCATGCTCCCTCTATGGCGTTACAACAAACCCTGCCTCGGCGGAGAAATCGGCATTACCTATCCGCAGGCTGCGGAAGGAGAAATCATTGACCCGGAAGGCGTCGCTTTCCATAACAGTTTATATGCAAGTTTATTCAGCGGGGCCGCCGGCACACTTCTTCACTGGTGGAACCAATATCTGGAAGTGATCGACCACTACGAGCAGTTACGATATTTCGGCCGGTTTATTGAAGGACTGGAACTAGACCGCATGAAACCGGAACTGCGGCAGTTGGTCGCCGTCCGTCCGCGGGGTTCTCAGCCGGCCAGAGTGCAGGAACTCCCATTAAGTCGGGAATGGCCGAGAGAACCGCACTACCCGCACTTTCTCATCCGCAACAGAAAATTGTGGAAGACACTGGATACGCGGGATTACAAACAGGAACTGGATGGGGATTCCGATGCGATTGCCGCGACCGGAGCAATGAATGCCCTGCTCGCGGGGAGTTCCACCCCCGGAATTCCACGGCAGGCAACTCTCACCGTCAACGCGGAAAAGGCGGGGAAAATCCGAGTCACACCTGGTGCAGTTGCCCGTTCCGGAGCACGACTGGAAATTCTGCTCAACGGGAAAATCGCAGCCTCCGCCCCCCTGGCTGATCGGGACCACGAGGATAATCCCTATGCAGATGAAAAGTTTGACGATCTGCTGATCGACCTCGACAAAGGAACACATACGTTGACATTTCAAAACTCCGGAATGGGTTTTCTGGCTCTCAAGCGAATCACACTGGAAGATATTGCCGTGACCAACACCAATTCCGACATCCGGGTCCTTGCTCTGATCGGCGACAACGCCTCCTGTCTGTGGGCCCAGAATCTGAAAAGCACCTGGTATTACAATTCCATAAACGAACCGCTGGAGAATTTTTCCGGCCACACGGTGGCACTGCCGGTACGTTCCGACGGTGAATACCGCGTTCGGCCATTTCATACGTGGAATGGAACTTTTCTTCCGGCGGTGAACGTTCGCAGTCAACAGGGGGTGGTAACCATAACATTACCGGATTTTGAACGTGATATTGCGGTTCGCGTTGAAAAAATATCCAATGGGAAATAACTCATATGTCCAGACATTTTTTTCTCCGGCCTCTCCACGGTGACGGTACAAAACTTCTGATTGCAGGTGATTTCTGTCCCCGCGAAGAGAACTGTCCCTATGTATCCGGCAACAGCGCGGCAATCGTACAGGAAATCCGTCCATTCTTTCAAGCTGCAGATCTGAAAATGTTGCAATGGGAGTGTGCCGTCACCAACCGGAACACTCCGATTCTGAAAAGCGGTCCCTGCCACCGCTGCACCCCGGAAACCGTGGAGTTCGCCTTACAGCTGGAAATTGATATCTGTCTGCTGGCCAATAATCACACAGGGGATTACGGCCCGGATGGGATTCGCGATACTCTGCATTTTCTCCAGGCCGGAAAACTGAAAACTGTCGGAGCAGGAGAAAATCTGCAGCAGGCAGCAGAACCTCTGCTGATAGAAAAGAATGGAACACTATTTTCAATCCTCAATTTTGCAGAACATGAATTCGGCATTGCAACAGTCACCATGCCCGGCGCAGCTCCGCTCGATCCATTGCAAAACATCAGAAGGATCAGCGAGGAAAAGAAGGCCGGCCGCGTCGTGATCGTTGTCATGCACGGCGGCCATGAACACTATCCCTTCCCGACCCTGCGGATGCGAAACCTCTGCCGGGCATTCGCCGAAGCGGGAGCTGCGATTGTACTCAACTGCCATCCTCACTGTCCTCTGGGTTATGAAGTTCATAAAGGAACGCCGATTCTCTATTCGCCGGGCAACTTCTACTTCCCCCGCCGCCCGACCTCCCTGCCGATATGGGAAATCGGCTATCTGGCAAATTTTCAATGCGACAGCCGCGGCGCATGCTCTTTTGAACTGACGGCATACCGTCACAGCCGCGAGCACATCACACCTCTTGCCGGCGAAGAAGAGCGGAAGTTTTTCCATTATCTGCAACTCCTGACACGCCCGATTCAGGATGATGCCGAACTTACGAAACTGTTCGATGCCTGGTCTTCCCAGCTTCTCTATCTGGATGACCTCAACAGTACGCTGCCGATGAATTTCCATGATCCTTCCTGTCTCCGGGCATGGATGGGGAAACGTAATCTTTTCTGGTGCGAATCCCACGTCGATTTGCTCCGGAATACGCTGGCCCTGATCGAAACAGGATATCTGGATGCCGCACGCCAGTATCTTCCTGAAATCCAAAAATTGCAGAAAGGTCCACTCTCATGTCAGATTTGATTGCCGCAAGACCCGTAAAAATTTCTTTACCATCTCTGCTTCATTGTGAAAACGGCTCGCCAGTTCGTTCGGCAACACAGTGGTACAATATCCGCCGCCAAGAGATCATCCGGCTTTGTGAACAATATCTTTTCGGCCGGATCCCACCACGTCCGCAGAGTGTGAGTTATGAATTACTCGGTCGCAGAACTGACGCGCTCGACGGACGGGCTGAACGACGGGAAATCCGTATTCATCTGGAAAACCGGGGTGTTGTTCACCATATCGATGTGCTCTGGTATCTGCCCGGAACCGTCTCCGCCCCCGTACCTTTAATCATCGGTTTGAACTTCAAAGGCAATGCGGCGTGTTCACGAGAAGAAGATCTGCCGGGCGAAAACCCCGGAATGCAGGCAGCCCGCTGGCAGCTGGAAATGTTGATCAAAGCGGGCTTTTCAGTCATGACTGCGGCCCGGAATGACTTTTACCCGGATCACGATGAAGGCCGTCCGAAAAGTATTTTCCGCCTCTGGCAGGATGCCCCGGGGCTGGCACCATGCGGCCAGACCGCCATCAGCGCATGGGCCTTTGGGACCTCCAGACTGCTTGATCTGGCCCTGTCGGAATCCATGATCGATCCATGCAGGATCTGGCTTCACGGGCATTCACGATTGGGAAAAGCTGCTTTATGGGCAGCAGCTTGCGACCCACGATTCACAGGATGTATCAGCAACGATTCCGGAACCGGAGGTGCGGCCCTGATGCGGGAGAAGCTCCCGGATGCGGAAAGTCTGAGCTCCATTACGGAAATGCTGCACTGGTGGTTCATCCCGGAACTGCGAAATTATGCAGGCCATGAAGAGAAATTGCCGTTCGACATGCATTTTCTGGCCGCATTGCTCCTGCCGCGTCCGTTGCTGATCGCCAGCGCATCGGAGGATCGCTGGGCAGATCCCTATAATGAGTTCCGCACGGCGGTGGCATTAACTCCTGTCTGCCGTCTGTTCGGGTCCAATGGGCTTGAAGATTTCGACTTCCCCTCTCCGGGAAACTGCTGCTTCGGTGAAGGAGTGGGATACTATCTGCGCGAAGGAAAACATGATGTAACCGAATTCGACTGGGAAATGACGCTGAAATTTATTGTTTCACAGGAACATTCCCGTTAACTGCCCATCTTCGCAGCCTCCTCCACAAGTCCAGAAAGAAAACACGATTCTTGCGGCAGTGCGGATTGATTTCAGCGCCTTTGCGCTGTATTGTATGAATCCGCAGAAAACAGGGAGGCATCGTGGCGGTCGCAAAGGTTATCATCGACGTGGCTCTGGATCAGGAGTTCGACTACCGGATTCCGGAGTCGCTGGCAGATTCGCTCAAGGTTGGCATGATGGTCAAGGTCCCCTTCGGGCGCTCCACCCGCGACGGCTACATCCTCAGCTTCGCCGAATTCAGCGACTACCACGGCGAACTCAAGGAGATCATCGGCGTTTCCACCACCCGCGCCCACATTCCTGAACATCTGGTCGAACTCGGCCGCTGGATGGCCGACTACTACTGCTGCTGCCAGGAGCAGTCCATCCGCACCCTGCTCCCCGCCGCCGTCCGCAGCGGAAAGGTGAAACCCAAAAAGATAAAGGTTTACCGAATCGGCGACCGTCAGGCGGCGGAACAGTTCCTTCACGACAACGAAAAGAAACCCTCCGCCGCCCTCCGCAGCGGATTGATTCAGCTGCTGCTCCCCGGCAAACCGCTCACCGCGACGGAGTGTCGCGCGGCCGGATTCGGCGACTCCACACTGCACACCCTGCTCCGGCATGGAATCGTCGCCGCCGAGGAGATCACCGTGCGGCGGGACCTCTTCGGCGACACCCGGGTGATGCCGTCAACGCCGCTTGCGCCTTCACGCGACCAGGCGGCGGCACTCGAACTCATTTCCAAAATGCTTCACGGCGGGACCTCCAGCCATGTTCTCCTGCTCCACGGCGTCACCAACTCCGGCAAGACCGAGGTCTATCTGCAAGCGATCGCCGAAGCGCTCGAACTCGGCCGCTCGGCGATCGTGCTGGTGCCGGAGATCTCGCTCACGCCGCAGACGGTCCGCCGGTTCCGCGCCCGCTTCGGCGACCACCTGAGCGTCCTGCACAGCCGCCTCTCCTACGGCGAACGCTTCGACGAGTGGAACCGGATCAACGACGGCGAAGTGCAGATCGCCGTCGGCGCCCGTTCGGCGCTCTTCGCGCCGTTCCGCAACCTCGGCCTCATCATCGTCGACGAGGAGCATGAATCCAGCTACAAACAGTCGGAGGCGCCACGCTACTCGGCGCGCGACGTGGCGGT
>CAZPWP010000070.1:0-9350 GCA_964590295.1 uncultured Victivallis sp. | reverse complement strand
GGGCGCTTGCCGTCGTAGCGTAAAACAGACGCTTGACGGTGTATATTTGATTTCCGGCAAGAACCGTCGAAGAACCCTTTTCCCTGAGGAAGGACGCTGTTCTCGGGATGTCGCGGCCCGACGGGAGCATGCTGTCGCGCGGTCGTTGAAAAAAATTTATTTTTTTTCGCTTTCCCTATTGACAAAACCATTTTTTTGATGCATAATATATAAAGTTAGCAGTGGTTAGCAAAAAAAGATGGAATATGCGGAATAAATCGGAAAAGGTGCTTCTGGAGGTACAGAAGATCTGGTTTCGGGTGATGTCGATCTACTACCGTTCTGGGAACCGGGCGGTCAGGATTCCGTCGTCGAACGAACTGGCGCGGGAGTTCGGCATAGCGCCCTCGACGGTGCGGCTGGCATTCAAGAAGCTCGAGAAGGAGGGCTACCTTGTCATGCGCAAGGGGAGCGGTGCCTACACCAATCCGGTGAAAACCTCGCAATTCGGCGTGAACGGGCGAAACCCCTTGATCGGACTGCTGGTGCTGACCGGCGATCTTTTTTTCTATCTGCCTTCGTTGTTGAGATTTATCAGCGCGGCGACGGAAATTCTGGCTCAGATGAACTGGAATGTGCGTTTCATTACCGAGCGATGTGTTTCTCCGGAAGAGACGGAAGAGGTGCTTCGCCACTCCTATCTGGATGGTTTGATCTGTGTATCGGTTGAGCCGGGCGTAGCGGAGAAGGCGGCGGAAATTCTGCCGACCGTCAATTTGAATTATGAAGTGGAGGGGGTTCCCTGTGTTTATTCCGCCTACCGGCCGGTATTGGAGAAGTTGCGGGAACTCGGCGGATGCAGCAGGGGGCATATTGCAGTCGCTCAATGCTGCGGGGCGTCGGAGCGTTACCCGCTGAGCCGGGATCTTGCTGCAATGCCGGGCGTGGTATGCCATAACTGGCGGGATGCGTGGATTTGCTCCCGGGATGATGAGAAACTCCGAAACGAGTTGACGGAATACGTGCCGGACTGGATCATCATCGACCGGGAACGTTTCGAGAAGGTTCGTTCCATTCTGCTGGAACTGTATGGAGAAGAGCGGACGAAATCCATTCTCTGGGTGTTCTGGAACTCCGAGTGCCCGGATCCGGACTGGCATTGTGTCTCCATAGAGACGGATGACAGAATCCGCATGCGCATGGCGGCGGGGATGCTGGAGCAGCTGCTTTGCAATCCCGCCGCGACGGTTTCGTCACAGGTGCAGCAGCTGCAGCTTTTCCGGCTTCCTGAGCATGAGCGCTTATATGGAAGCGCCTGGTGAATAAACCATCAACACATCAACTGGGAGGTTCTGACGATGTCGCAACGCAGCAGAACAGGAATGAAACAAACTGTCGGCAATTTTACTCTTATTGAACTTCTGGTTGTTATCGCGATCATCGCGATTCTGGCGGCGATGCTGTTGCCCGCCCTGAACCGGGCACGGATGCAGGCGCGCGCCATCAGTTGCGTCAATAACTTGAAACAGGTCGGTCTGGTTGCTTCGCTGTATTCCTCACAGTTCGACGACAGCATCATGCCTTACCGGTTCAATAACTACGGGTATTCATCGAGCAGCACGTACTGGAACTGGTACTGCCTGACAAACAATCTGTTGAATATGAAACAGGTGACCTGCCCCGAGGTCCCCTGCTCGGATTCGTTACGTTCTTATTATGACAACAACAGACTGTTGCCGGATACATCGGGAGCTCCCAATGCAAGTTACAGCAGTCTGGCGTACGGGATCAGTGCCATTTCCGGAGATTATGTTGCAACGAAAGGGGTGGTGAAAATCAATCGTATCCGCGGGGCTTCCCGAAAAATTTACGGGGGAGATTCCGTGAACACCACCGGCACGGTAGTTTCTCCGACAGCGATTTTGAGAAGTCAGGCGCATGAGGAAGGGGTTCTCAGTCCATGGCATATGTCGAAGGCGAATGTACTGTTCATCGACGGCCATGTCAATTCCGTCAAGGCCCGAACTTATACCGAGATCTATACACTGCCGGAAACGAAGGCGTTCTCCCGCTCTGACTGGTCTCTGGACAATCCGTGGAATCTGTACCAATAAGGGGGGAGTATGAAGTACCTTGCATCCTGCAGTTTGTCAATCGCAGTTTTTCTGTGGACCGCCGCGGCGGAGAACCCGGCCAGAATCGATATCAGCGGCGTACCGTCGGTCAAATTAAATTTTTCCAGACAGGACGGAGTCAGGATCGATTATGGACGCTGGCAAAAGCCGGAACATGTCGAGAAATATCTGACAACTTCGTATCCCGCTTCAAAGGAGTGGAAGCGGGGGAGCGTTACATTCACTCCGGAAACGGATGGTCGCGTCAGAGTCATGCTTCTCGGCCCTCTGCGGACCGGCGGGAAAGATACTCGCAACAAACCGGCGGGCGTCTACTACGATAACATCCGGATAAATGGAAGGCCGATCCCCAACGGTGATTTTGAAGCAGGGGAGAAGGGGTTTTCGTTTTACGCAAGAGAAAAACGGTATCCGGGCCGGATTGTCTTCCATCCGCTCATCGCCGAGTCCGGCAATGCCTGCGGCCTCGCCTGGCATGACGGGGAAATTGCTTTCGGACTGCCGGTCAAGGCAAAACAGCCGGTCACACTGAGTTTCAGCTATCGGGACGGAGGAGAGGTGCCGCCGGTTTCCATGGCAAATAATTTCTATCCGTTGTCACTCCGTGCGTCGGCAAATATGGGATTTGCCGACGAGGCGCCGGGTGACGGCAAAGGCGGCTGGACCGACCAGGGGCCGAAGAACGATCTCCGCCTGTTTCAACCCGGGCTCAAGTCGTTCCACGGATGGCCGTTTCAAGTGATCGACCCGGTGAAGAACGAAGGGCGTTCCTGCGTGATCTTCCGCAGTTCCAACTCGAAATTCGGCAGGGAGAAAATTGTTCTCCCCGTCAACCGGAAATGCAACGCGATTGCTCTCCTGAATGCTTCGGCCTGGGCGAAGCAGGGGAGTGTCGCGGCAACGGTTGAAGTCACGTTTTCGGATGGGAAAAAACGGCAGTTCCCGCTGAGAGTCGGCAAAGAAACCGGAGACTGGTGGAATCCGAAACCGCTTTCCGACGCGGATGTTGTCTGGCGTTCCGGAGGGGATTCCGGGGAAATCGGACTTTTTTTAACCTGTTTGAAATGGCGGGAGCCCGCGCAGGTCCGCAGTGTCACCATCACGCCGGGCCGGGAGGGGGTCGTCTTTGCTCTGGTTGCCGTAACCGCAGGATTGGTCGGAAGTTCCGAGGATGACGCAAGCCGTCTGGTCTGGCAGGTGCCTCTTCCGCAAAAAGCTCCTTTGACCGCTCTGCCGCTCGAAGTGGTGAAGCTGGAAATGGCAAAAAAGAACTTCCCCGCCGAACTGTTCTTCGAGGAGCGGAAAAACTGGGCGCGGCTGGAGGTTCTGGATCAGACCGGGAAAAAGCTGGATCACTGCATTGTGAAATTCACCCGCAATTTCTCGCCGCTGATTCTGGTCAGGACAAAGGGAAAGGCCACTTCCCTCCAGTTGAAAATCGGGGAGGAAAAAACGGGGAATGTCCTGTCGCCGCGTCAGGCGTTCCGGCAGTTTACCGGCCGTGAGCAGGCGGATTATCGTGCGGATGAGTGGGCAAACGGCCTCATTGTCTATCCGGCGGATGCGGAGCTGAAGGAGACCCGGATGGTCGCCGACGAGGACTCCTTCTACAACGCGGCGACAGCCATGGACGGCGATTCGCCCGAATGGCATTACACATTGGAACTCAAGGAGCCGAAGGCGTACAAACTTTACATCTATTCCCGTTCTCCGGAAAATCATACGAACGCCATGTTTCTCTCTGTGGATAACGGGGAGACGATCAAGCTCGGCGGGAATTTCAACATGCCCTCCACCTATTACTGGAGCGGCGGCGAACGAATCTTCCTGAAACCGGGGAAACATACGATCCGTCTGTTCTCCATAGCCGCAAAGGCCCGACGCAGAAATCTCAGTCTGGCCAGGCTCTACCTGGCGGAAGATCTGCTGACTCCGGTCCAGCCGGGGCTGCCGGAGGAGCTGGCCGCCTTGAAGAGCGCAGGCGTCTTTGTCTATGGTTCCGGTGAACTCCTGCCGATGAAAAATGGTTCGAGCGACCGGTTGAGACGTATTGTCGCCGCAGAACGTTCCTTCCCCGATCTCTCCTCGCTTACGGAAAAATCCGCGATTGACCGCCGTGGGAGCCTTTCGCCCGCCGGGACCGGGTTCCGGTTTGCGGATGGGACGCTTCTCCCGCAGATATGGGGATGCAATATGGGGGAGTCTGCCCTTTATGAGCTTGCATTGGAAAACCGGATTGGCGGCGACGGTTTGGATCAGTTCCTGAAACGGGTTCGGGCAATGGGATATTCCACCGTCCGGTACATGATTTCCACCCTGCCGCGGGAATGGGGGATGAATCAGAATCATATTCAGAAGCCGCTGCTCTCCCGCAAGCCCCTGAAGTTTGCACCGGAATTTCTGACCAATCTTCAGAAACTGATTGCCGCGTGCCATCGGAACGGGTTGTATCTTTCGCTCACGCTCTGGCATGACAACTGCTTTTTCAGCGATCTGGGGGCGGAACGCAGCAATCATGCCTACATCGGATTCTTCCACCCGGAGGCGCTGCAGCGCGAAAAGGAAATTGTCCGGATGGTTCTGTCGACTCCGAACCCCTGCCGGGATAATCTGCCGCCGGCAGAGGATCCGACGCTTCTGATCTACGAAATTGAGAACGAACGGACCTATGTCGCGACGTTCCTGATGGAAAATCCCTCGAACTGGCGGAACCTTCCTCCCGCCACCCGGGAGATTTTGTATGGCCGCTGGGCCGATTTCCTGAAGAAAAAATACCGGAATGTGGATTCGTTGAAAAGTTCGTGGAATCTTTCATCCCTTTCCGGCTGTCTGCGGGACAACGGGAAAAGCGAAACATTGGAAAACATCGACTTCCCGCCGGTCTGGAACAGGAAGGAGTGGGGCGGTGACACGTCGGAACTCAAATTCAGGCTGGATGATCTGCGCATTTCCGAGGCCTCGTTCGGCAGGGAAAAGCGCAGCAACCCGATGGTTTCCGACGGACTGGAATTCATGTACGCGCTCTACCGCGACTATCTGCGGGAGATGTATTCCCATGCCCGTTCCCTCGGTTTCAAAGGCGTCATCACGGCCAATGGGCCGGATTGCGAGCTGTACTACTCCCAGCGTGCGGGCGCGAACGAGGTGCTGGACGCCACGTCGGGAGGCACCGGGTACTGGAACCGGACCGGATACGGATTTCTGCGTTCCCTCAACTGGCTGGCGCCGCTGGTCTACACGGCTGCGCCGGAGAAGCCGATGATCTCCCGCGAGTACGGCTCCAATCTGGTTTATGAAAACGGCTGGTGGGGCAATTTGATTGCGGCAACGGTACAGAAAGCGATGGGGAAGGCATACTTGTTCAACTTCTCTCTCGGCATCTCCAGTTCGCATGTTCCGGACTGGTTCTACCCGGATGACGGTTTCGAGAGGAAGGAGCGGGTGAACCTGAATCAGGAGGCGCATCTGTACAGCCACTTCGCGAATCTCGCTTCCGCGATCGCGGTTCGCTCGCCGGAGTTGAAGAAACCGGAGTTCCGGCTGGAGATCGGCTATCCGCTGGACAATGTCTGCTACGCGGCTCCCTTCCGCGGCTACAATAAGATGACGTTGAACGATTTTACGCCGTTCCTCTACTGCGATTCCTCGGTCCGGACCTTCCGGAAGGTCTACGACGGCGACGCCGATTTCGTCGTGAATGAGCCGTCAACCCCGGCCGGAGATTACTCCCGGGCGAAACATCTCTTTGCGATCCGTCCCCATTCCCCGCGGAATCGTTACGGCCGCCCGGAAAAGGAGTGGTTCCAGGGGCGGAACTTTCAGGCGGAAGGGTTTGTGGATACCGCCGAAGAACGGAAGGCGTTGTACGATGCGCTGCGGAAAGCGGGGGCCGGCATGCCTGTTTCGTTCGACGAATTCGGCAGGGTGTGGCGCGATGCCGGGAACCATCTGGAACTGGATACCCGGAGTGTGACGTTCCGTGCGGAAACGAAAGATTTTTCCGCCTTCATCGGCAATGTGAAAAACGGCGAAAAGAAGATGCCGGGCGCGTTCCGTCTTGCCGGTGCGGAGGACGCCTGGAGCTTCTTCGGGAAGCTGCCCGACTCCTCGACGCTGTTCTTCGCCGTGATGAACGGTTCTGCGGATTTGAAATCCGCCGACAATCTCCGTTACCTCTTCCTCGGAGGTCGGCGGATCGAGGTGACGAGGAACGGGAAACCGTATCTTTCGCTGCTGGGCGGCGGCACGGTCAATATCGCGCTGAAAAGCGACGCGCCCCTGGCAAACGCTTCCCGCGTGTATGTGACGTTTTTCCGAAACCGCTCCATGACGACGCCGGCGGAAATCTCCTTCGCCCGAAAGATCCGCAAGGTGGAGGCCTGTGATCGGGAAGGAGGCGTGATTGCGGAGGTGCCGTTCAAGGGGGGAACGTTCCGAAATCTCTGGGAGAATGGACGACAGATCTCTTATTATCAGGTTACGTTCTGATCCCGGCGTCCCGGATGAAACCCATCCGCCGCCTTTCCGCGCGGGGAGAGGCGGCGGTTTTCGTGTGCGGCGATCTCAGAAGGTGCCGGCGATGTACTCCACCGCGTTGCGGAAGATCACCACCCCGTCCCCCTCTTCCGGGAGGTTGCCGTTGATCTTGTCGGCCGTCCAGCTCGGCGAATTGTAGGGCGAAAGAAACGCTTCCGGGTGCGGCATCAGCCCGAACACCCGCCCGGAGGGATCGCAGATCCCCGCGATCGAATGGAGCGAACCGTTCGGGTTGGCCGGGAACTCCGTCGCAACCGAACCATCCGCATTGGCGTAGCGCAGTGCCGTCAGATGTTTCGCCTCCAGTTCCGCGAGAACCGCGTCGTCCGCGACGAACTTCCCTTCGCCGTGACGGATCGGCAGCCGCAGAAGATCCACCCCCCGGGTGAAGACGCACGGCGAGGCCGGGTCCGCCTTGAGGTGGCACCAGTCGTCCCGGAACACCCCCGAGTCGTTGTGCGCCAGCGCCGCATGCTGGGTGAAGTAGTCCCCGTCGAGCGCCGGAACCATGCCGAGGCGCGTCAGCGTCTGGAAGCCGTTGCACACGCCGAGCACCAGCTTGCCGTCGGCGATGAACTTCGCCAGCTGGTCGTGCAGCCGGAACTTCACCCGGTTCGCGAAGACCGTCCCCGAACCGAGGTGGTCGCCGAAGCTGAATCCCCCGATGAAGATCAGGAAATGGTACTCTTCCAGTTTGTGCCGCCCCGCGATCAGGTCGTTCAGGTGCACCTGTTCCGGCGTCGCCCCCGCCAGTTTGCACGCCGCGGCGGTCTCCCGTTCGCAGTTCAGGCCGAAGCCGGTGATCACCAGGACTTTGACGTCAGATTTTTTCATAATTGCATCCGTAAGAAATTGTTTCGTTGTCTCAAACGCGAAAGAAAACGGCCCGGAGCGGATGTTACGTGTGGTAATCCGCGTTGATTTTCACATACTCGTACGAGACGTCGCTGGTCCACACCCAGTACCCGGCGTCTCCGTCGTGCAGATTCACCCGGACGGTGAACTCCCGCTGCCTGACGATGTCGCAGAGCGCCGATTCCGGCGTTCCGGCGTCGCCGCCGTTGCGCACGACCGGCATGTTGTCGTAGTGGATGTCGGTCTTCTCCGGATCGAACTTCGCCCCGGAGCAGCCCAGCGCCGCCACGACCCGGCCCCAGTTCGGGTCGCCGCCGAACCAGGCGGTCTTGCAGAGCAGGGAATTCGCCACCGCCTCGGCGCAGAGCTTCGCATCCGCCGCGGAACGGGCGTGTTCGATCTCCACGTGGATGAACTTGGTCGCTCCTTCGCCGTCCATGACCATTTCGCGGGCGAGACGCTGCATCACCGCCAGCAGCGCCTGCCGGAACTCCTCCGCCTCCGGAGAGCCCGCCTTGAGCTCCACCCCGGAACGGCCGTTCGCCATCACGATCGTCGTATCGTTGGTGCTCATGTCGCCGTCGATGGTGATCCGGTTGAAGGAGTCCGCGACGTTGGCCGCGAGCATCTCGCGCAGGAGCGCGTTGTCCGCCTTGACGTCGGTGGTGATGTAGCAGAGCATCGTCGCATGCGGCACCGTCATCGCGGGATCGATCATCCCCGCGCCCTTGGTCATCGCGCCGATGGTGACGGTTGTTCCGCCGAGTTCCAGCTGCAGCGCCGCCGATTTGGGAACCGTGTCGGTGGTCATGATCGCCTGCGCCGCCGCACTGCCGCCCTCCGGCGAGAGCGCCGCCGCCGCCAGTTCAATTCCCTTCCGGATGGTGTCCATCGGCATCTGTACACCGATTCTGCCGGTCGAGGAGACGGCGACCTCGTCGGCGCGGATTCCGAGCCGGCGGGCGGCGAGTTCGCAGGTGCGCTCCGCATTGGCCAGCCCGGCGGCTCCGGTGCAGGCGTTGGCGTTGCCGCTGTTGATGACCGCGGCGCGCAGGAAGGGGGAGTTCCGCACCCGCGTGCGGCAGACCTGGACCGGCGCCGCGGCGAAGGTGCAGCTGGTGAAGGCGCCGGCGAAGGTGGCGGGCGCCTCCGAATAGATCATCGCGAAGTCGGGCGCGCCGCTCCGCTTGAACCCGGCGACGACCCCTGCCGCCTGGAATCCCGGCGTGCTGGTGATCGAACCGTTTTCGAGAAACTGAAATTTATTCATGGATCGGATCTCCGTAGGTTGCCTTGACGTTGATGGCGATGCCGCCGCGCGGCCGGAATCGGCCGATCACCTCGGCGCGCCGGGGGGCGCACTCCTTCACCACCGCGTCGAGGATGGTGTTGACCGATTCCTCGTGAAAGGTGCTGGCGTTGCGGAAGGAGTAGAGGTAGAGTTTGAGCGACTTGCTCTCGATGCAGCGCTTGTCCGGCACATACCGGATGATGATGTGGCCGAAGTCGGGCTGGCCGGTCACCGGGCAGAGCGAGGTGTATTCCGGACAGTCGAATTCGATGACGTAATCCCGGTCGGCGTAAAGGTTGTCGAAGGATTCGAGTTTCGCTTCGTCGGGGGATTTCGGATATTTCCGCTCGGAGGCGGAGAGCAGCGTCAGGCTGCTGAAGCGTTCTTTTGAGGTTTTCTCCATGGTCTTCCCTGCATAATTAAGATACCCTGCGACAATTCTTAACATAGCACCGGTTCGGACCGATTTCGACAGCAAAGCGGAAAAATGCTTCACTTTTTCGCCTCTTCGACGGTCTTTGCCATACGTCACACCTCTTTCACGCTCGAAAACG
>CAZPWP010000069.1:0-9529 GCA_964590295.1 uncultured Victivallis sp. | reverse complement strand
TCGAAGTTCCGGAAACAGAAAGGAGAAAAAAACATGAAGTCCGCCATCTCTCTTCATCATCCGCCTTCCAGGGCGGGAAAAAAGAGTGCCGTTTTTTCTCTTATAGAACTTCTTATTGTAATTGCGATCATCGCAATCCTCGCCGCCATGCTGCTTCCGGCATTGAACAAGGCGCGGGAAAGCGCCCGCAAGAGCCAGTGTCTCGCCAATCTGAAGCAACTCGGATTTGCCGCGATCTCCTACTCCGGTGACAACAACGACTTCATTCTGCCCGCCCGGGAAGGGCTTTCCGACGATACGTCGACAAAATTCTGGTACAAACAGGGCAGGGACGTTACCAAAGGTTTCATCAGTCCCTATCTCTCCATGCCCGAATACGCCTCTTCCCGGGGAGGAGTGTTCAGCTGTCCGTCCGACCCGATCACCTCGTTCGCCACCGGTCTAGGCACCTGGCAGTGCTATGCTCCCGTCTACGGGGTATCCTATTCAAGAAATTCGACGGCCGATACCTGGACGACAAAATACTGGAAAATGACGCAAGTGCGCTATCCCTCCCGGACACCGATTTTTCTGGAAGCATCCAACCATAACGGAACCAATGCGCTCACCTATTCCTCCAACTGGGAAGCCCGTCACGCGCTCAGCATCAATATCGCCACGCTGGACGGCAGTGCAACCAACAACCGGACCGGCGTGGAAAACTGCACGGATGGAGTCGCAATCAGAATTCCCTGCAAAAATTATCAATCTCTTTTCCCCTGGAACGTGGACCTGGAAAATCAGGGAACCCAATGCGCCTACATCGCCCGAATCGAAAAACAATAAGGATGAATCCGATGAAACTCCAGCTCCTGATCGCCTCCCTCATGACATCGACCTGCCTGACCGGCATCGCCGCCGACATCACGCCGGCATGGAACCATTTGTCGATCCAGGAATTCCCCAATCAGAAACAGTTGCGCAGAGCCAACGGAGGGGTTTCCGCCCGAATCACCACAGAACCGGACATGCGGGGAATCTCCCGAATCCATGCCCGGCTGATTCCCGATGGAATTCTCATCGACACGCGCGAAATGACGGAAGCTGGCGTCCGTAAAGTGAACTTCCGGCTTCTGACGATTCCGCAAAAGGAGTTTCCCCGCGATCCCCACCGGCTGACGCTCGATCTGCAGGGGCCGGCAGGCGGCAAAGCCCATTTCTACTTCGAAGGGACCACGCCGGAAGGCAAACACTTCTACAAACGGTTTCTTCCTTCCCCCCTCTCGGGGGAGCGGCAGACCCTCTCCATCGACTCCCTCCTCCCGGCGAAACTCCGGGAGCTCCACCTGCGGTTCGACCTGCTCTCGCCGGGAGAGTGGAAGATCTTCGGCGCGTCATTCGCCCCGCTTCCTCCGCCGGAGGAGAAGAAGCCCGCGCCGCCGGAACTGCTCTTCCACCTTCCCTTCGACGGCACGGCCGAAGCCGCGGTGGCCAGGGGAGAAAAAACGCCGCAGGAATCCGGAAATCTGGAATTTGTTCCGGGGCTCTCCGGGCAGGCACTCCGCTCCACGAAAAAGGGAGGAACCCTGCTCCGCTACGCGCTTCCGGGCAATCTGCTGCCGGAACGCGGCACCATCGCCCTCTGGATCAAGCCGGAATGGCGGCAGGAAAAGGCCAAAGCGGCGGACCGCCGATTCTGGAACACATTCCTCTCGATGAACCGCCCGACACTCCGGAGCGGATCTGGCGCGGTCTGGTTCTGGGGATGGGGCAACACCCTCCGCGGCGACACCAGCGACATGAAAGACTCCTACGTCACCTCCGCCCCGTCACTGAAGAACGACATATGGCAACATATCGCCTTCACCTGGGGGGAATCCGGAGCCGATCTCTACATCGACGGGAAAAAAGTCTCCCATGAGGTGGACGCGGGTTCCCCGATGAAGTTCCGGGAGAGAATCCGTCGCTACCGGCGTGTTCCGATCGACAGCTTCTTCGTCGGCGGCCATCAGAATCAGGAGCAGGCGGACGCCCTGCTGGACGATCTGCGCATCTACTCCGCCCCCCTGTCGGAGCAGGCGATCCGGGATCTCGTTGCGGCGCACCGTTCCGGCGAAGTGGAAGTGCTGACCCGTTACCTGACGCCGCAGGCGCTCGAGCGGTTCGCCTTCCGGCTCACCAACCATGCGAAGAAAAAACAGCTCTTTGTCTGGAAGTTGAGCGATGAAACCGGCAAAACCATCGTCTCCGGCCGCAGTGCCGAACTCCTGCCCGGAAAAAGCGAAACGCTCCGCCCCCGCCTGCCCGCTCTTTCTCCGGGCGGATATCGACTGACGGCGGGAGAGAGCGGCGACACCTTCCGGATTCTTCACCCGGCAAATCCCTTCTCCGGCGGGACAGAACTCAAAACCACGCTGCTGGAGACCATTCTCCCCTCCCCCGCACTCGGACCGGAACGTTTTCTCTCCATCGGGAAGACCACGCAAAAAACCGTGGCGGGGAAATCCTGTCTGGAAGCGGGGGAGGAACGCGGCAACCGGTTCGCCGTGCGCTTCCGCCTGCCGGACGCCGATCATCTCTATTTCATCGAATGGGACTACCCGGACGACCGGAAACGCACCTGCGACATCATCGCCCAGTCCTCACGCCTGAACTCCAATGAATATGAGCTGCAGGTCGGTTACTGCACGGGTGACGAGTACCCGAACAGCAACCGGATGCTGACCTCGCGCATGCTCTACTTCCCCCGCAGCACCGATGTGACGCTGATTTTCATGACCGCCCGCGAAAACGCGCCCGCCGCCGCCGGCGAAATCCGCATCTATCGGGTGGAGGGGAAACTTCCCCCCGCGGCCATCCACCCGGCCCCGGCAGTTGACGGCTGGACCCGCACCGTCGGCGTCTACTACGAGGACCCCGCCATCAATGCCGGGTTCGGCGCCGACGGCACCTGCGAGGCGGGCTTTGAACAGGTGATCGACCGGCTGAGCGCCTACATGAAGTTCTCCGGTCAGAACCTGCTCGCCTATCCGCTGGTCTGGTATCAGGGCTTCATCGACGAAACAAGATACAATCCGAGAAGCCACATCCGGGATTTTTCGGAGCTGCTGCTCACCCGGTTCGACGCCGAAGGACTGGAATTCCTCGCCACGATGAATCAGAACAACATGGCGATTCCCGAAACGCTGGTCAATGAGAGATCTGTTGAGGACGGTTCGCTCCACTCCACCGCGATCTCCATCTGGAGCACCGGCAAACCCAATCCCGGCGGCTGGCACGGCACCGCGCCCAACTTCAACATTCTCCACCCCGATGCGAAACGGGAACTCTTCGCCAACATCGACCGGATCCTGGAGATCGGCGCGAAACACCCCTCCTTCAAGGGGATCGTGCTCCATCTGCCGCGTCACGCCATGCTCTGGTTCGGCGACATCACGGCCGGGTACAATGACTACATGATCGAAGGGTTCGAGAAGGATACCGGCATCCGGGTTCCGGTGGACCGCAAGGACCCGATGCGCGGCAAAGCCTATGCCGACTGGCTGCTCACCCATGCCGAAAAGGCGTGGATCGACTGGCGCTGCCGCAAACTCGCCGCCCTCTACCGCGAAGCTGCCGACCGGATCAGCGCCCGCCGGACCGACCTGCGGCTGGTCATCAACAGCATGATCCCGGTACCGGAGATGAGCGATCCGCGCTACACAAACCCTGACTATGTGAGAATCAAAAACCGCGAAGCCGGACTCGATCCGGACTGTTTCGCCGACGCGCCGAACATCATCCTCGACCAGACCATCTACCCCGCCGACTACCGCTGGCGGGAGGGGAAACCCATCTTCTCCCACGCCGCCTGGCAGCGGCTGCGGTCGATCGATACGGAGCAATCGTATTATGAGCTTCTGCTCAACGCCCGCACCCCGTGGATTCACATGCATGACCGCTACTGGGAGTCGGCCATCGGCTCCACGCTGAAAGAGCACTGGAGCGACAAGCCAAACGCACTCAACGCCCCGTGGCTCCGGGAACAGGGGTGGCGGGTCTCCACGCTGAATCCGGCGGGGGTCCACGCGATGCGCCACTATGTGCTGCCGTTGCGGTATACCGACCTGCTCGGCATCACCAAGGGAGGATTCCTGATCGGCAGTTACGGCATGGAACCCCTCCTCACCCCCTTCATCAAGGCGTTCCGGGCGCTTCCGGCGAAACGGTTCCACGACCTCCCCGGCGGCACCGACGTCATCAAGGCGCGCGCCCTCGAACACGGCGGAGCGTTCTGGTTCTATGTGGTCAACACCCATCACACACCGGGGAAAGTGAAAATTTCCGTCAATGGAGCGTGCACCGACCTCGTCACCGGCGGGAAGCAGAACGGCTCCTTCGAGCGGGAACTCGCCCCCTATGAACTGCGCAGTTTCCGCGCACCGGCCGGAAGCAAAGTCGAGGTATCGTGCCGATGAGACGGGTTCTCCTGCTTTTCGCACTGCTGCCGCTGCTTCCCGGCTGCCGCGCTCCCGAATACACGCCGGAAGAGGAGGCGGCGGCCCGGGAAATCATGTTCGGCCGCCCCTTCTACGATCGCGGCAAGGGGACCCCGGCGGAATTCGTCACCAATCAGCGCGGCCGGTACAATCCCTATGGAGCGATTCTCCGGGGGGAGGATCTCTATCCCGAAGCGGTAAAGACGCTCGCGCGGATTCGAAACGAGGCGGAACTGGGCTTCACCTGGCAACACCCGGTTCCAACCGCGCGCCTGCCCCGGCTCGCCGCCGCCCCCCGGATCGACGGCATCCTGGAAGCGGCGGAGTGGCGCGACGCCCTGCGCTTCGAAGGGGAGTTTGTCATGAACCGTGACGAGAAGACGGCGCAATCCCGCCCCTCCCTCTGGCTGGCGGGCTGGCGCGACGGCCGTCTCTATGTCGCCGTGCGTTTCCCGGATGAGGAGATTCACGTCTTCCGGGAGCCGGCAAAGAAGATCCATCTGGGAGATTCGCTGGAGCTCTTCGTGCGGCCGGACAAAGAGGAGAACCTCTATTTCGAACTCATCGTCAACCCGGATGGTGTTCTCTGGGCACGGAAACATGTTTTCTCCGACTGGGGCGGTTTCCTCACGCTGCGGGATCGGGCGGACCGGGGCGTCCGCTGTGCGGCGAAGCGGGATGACGCAGGTTACTCCATCGAAATCGCCGTGCCGTTCGAACAGCTCCATTCGAAGTGGATCCGCCGTCCGCCGCAGCCGGGCGACGCCTTCACCTTCATGATGGTGCGGACCAGTCTGGACGGCGAGGTCTACACGAAAAACACTCCGGTACCGTTCCTTTACGACGGTCACAACGTCTTCGGCTACTTCCAGGCGGAACTGCAGCCGAGCCCCGGATCCCCCGGAGAAAATACCGGGAAATAATACCTCTCCGCGCCGCACCATACGATACGGTCCGTTTTTTTTCGGCAGGTCGGAACCGAACCGATCTCCGCATTCCTCCGGCAACTCTTCGGAGGACGCCCCGGAGAAATATGTCCGGCAGCAGAACACGCACTTTTCTTCTCGTTTCCCGACGCGCCCCGCAACGTCGTCATCAAGTGCCGCCTTCATGAGCGCAGTTCCGTCTGCCGCAAACTGATCTTGCGTTTCGTTGCAATATATTGCTTTCTTTTGCGATCCGTTTCCCGGGAATGCTGTTGTCATCCGTACTCCCCTGCGGTATAATATAATCCCGGGAGCTCGAAGTTCCGGAAACAGAAAGGAGAAAAAAACATGAAGTCCGCCATCTCTCTTCATCATCCGCCTTCCAGGGCGGGAAAAAAGAGTGCCGTTTTTTCTCTTATAGAACTTCTTATTGTAATTGCGATCATCGCAATCCTCGCCGCCATGCTGCTTCCGGCATTGAACAAGGCGCGGGAAAAGGCAAAATCCATCAAATGCGCCTCCCATCTGAAGCAGATCGGAGTGGCTTACATGGCCTACACCGCCAACTACAACGACTACCTGATTCCGATGTTCGGCCTGTCCGGATTGAAAAAATACTGGTTCCACCAATTGATTCAGCACAGTGAAGACAATCAATACGGTCCTGCCGACGGCTTGAGCCGGGAGCTTTTCAGTTGTCCTGTCATGAATCCGATGACAGGACAGGTCACCAACAGCGACTACGGTCAGAACAACTGGGTCCTCCTGGCCTCCTGGGCTCAATATCCAGATGCGGACTATATTTCAAACAAAATATCGATAAGCCGTAAGCCTTCCCGCGTATTTCTGATCACCGACTGCTACCAGAATGCGACAGGATACACCAGGGGATTCTGGAGATTCAAAGTGGCGGATTATCTATTAACCGATTCCAACTGGGGACAACCCGCCGGCAGACACAGCGGAAGAGTCAACATTCTTCATCTGGATGCCCATGTCGACTCCGAACAGCTGGTCGACCAGCAGAATCCCTTCCGCCACGGACCGTTCCTCTATTCCGGCGGAACCGTTGCCAAGGCTTACTGGGAAAATTTCTTCATGTTCCCCTGGCCCTGGTAATACCGGGAAAACAATTTGAGTTTTTTTCAAACGGAATCCGCAAAACAGCCGTCAAGGAGACCTTCTCATGCGACCAAACAACCTCATAACACTCGTCACAGCATTTTCTCTTTCGGCATTTTCCGCCGGCGGTGCAACCTACGACACCCTGATGAAACTCAGGGCAACCGCTCCCGGCGGCGCCTTCACCACCCGGGAACCGTTGACGTTTCATCTGGTGAACCGCACGCCTCAACCCGCGGGTTACGAAGTGGTCAACTGGAAAGGAGAACAGGTCACCAAAGGGAAGTGGCCGAAAAACGATTCCCTTGCCCTCCCCCCGCTCCCGCCGGGGCATTATCAATTGAAGACGGAATCGGGCAGCTGCTCTTTTGCAGTTCTTCCGCAGCCGGCCGGTCCTGCGTCGGAGACTCCGTTTGCGCTGGATACCCACATCAGCTGGACCGGACTGGACAACTCCCGTGCCGGATATCCCGGAGAAGACGGATTCCTGCTGATTGCGGAACTTGCCAGACGGGCGGGAACGTCTCATATCCGGGACCGGATCAGCTGGGGACCGACCAATCCCGCTCGCGGCACGTTCCGCTTTCAAGGCGATTTCAACCCGGCCTCAGCCGCGGCACGGGCGAAGGGATTGAAAGTTCTCAGCGTTTACCACGATTCACCGAAATGGACAGACGGCGGCAGTCGAAAAATGGCAAAGGATCTTCGGGCCATATATGATTACAACTATCAGCTGGCAAAACATTTCCGGGGGAAAATCGACAACTGGGAGTTCTGGAACGAGCCGGATTCCCGCGGTTTCTGCGACGTCAGCGCCTGGGACTTTGCTTCCGCGGCCAAAGCCGCCAGTCTCGGTCTGAAAGCGGGAAACCCGGAGATCACCATCCATTCCGCCCCCTATTGTACTGACACGCGCTTTTTCCATTCCGCATTTCGCAGCGACCTGCCGCAATATTTCGATGTTTTCGGATTTCACGCTTATGGTACGGCGGACACCTTCCCGCCGCTCATGAGCGCCATTCGCCGCACTCTGCACGAGACGGGAGCCCCCGCAACCATGCCGATCTGGTTCACCGAAGTCGGAACTTACGTGGAAAAGGACGCAGCTCAACCAGGAGTTCGTCCCGGTCTCCGGGAACACTCCTATCAGCAGGAACTCTGTATCGCAAGAGAGATTCCCAAAAGCCTGACGGCACTGCAACAGCTCGGCGTCGCCCGCATCTTCTGGTTCAATCTGATGCCGGTCAACGAAAGAGGCGGAAAAAAGTCATTCGGTCTGCTCCGGCGCGACTACACGATCAAGGCCTCCTACACCGCTTTCGCCAACTTGAACTTCCAGCTGGGGCAGGCCGAACTGGAAGGCGCAATGAACGGGCCGGGCGTTCAAGCTTTGCTCTATCGGCAGCCGGACAACTCACAGAGTCTGATCGTCTGGTCGAAACAGGGACAAAAACAGTTCACCATTCCCGGCTGGAGCGCAGAAACTGCGTTGTTCGACCTCTTCGGGACGCCGGTTTCGCTCAAGGGTCCGGTGCTGCTGCTGGATGAAAACCCGGTTTATATCCACCATCTGGCCCATCTTTCTCCCGTGACTCCGGCACATCCGTCGGGGACGCCCGGCGCGGCCCCCTCCCCTTCTGACAAAACCATTGTCATGAAAGCAGACTTCCCGGAATCAGCCCCTCTTCCGATCAGACGGAATTTTCTCAGCTGTTCCCGGAAACCATTTCCCGTCAAGCTGGAGCTCTACAATTTCAGCTCCTCCGAAAAAGTCGGCCATGTGACCCTTGCCGGAGCCATTGCCGATTGCAGCCGGGCCGAGGTAAAAATTCCAGCAAACGGGAAAGCGGATCTTCTCTTTCCTGTGACGCCGCTTCCGGCTCCCGCCTCGGTACAAGGAGAACTTGAATTTTCCGGGCGTTTCAATGGTCGTGACATCAGTCGGCTGGTCGTTCCGTTTCTGCTGACGGAAGAGATTGGCGAAATCTGCCCGACCCGTCCGATCCGCGGCATGGATTCTGCGCAGAACTGGAAAACAAACTCATCCGGCAAAATGACCATCACCGATGCGCCGGAAGAAAGAGCGGTGAAATTTACCGTCGCTTTCCCGGAAAAAGTGGATCAATGGGCTTATCCGGTCTATTCCCTGAAACTGCCGCAGGAGTCCCTGAAAGGCGCCTCCGGCCTCCTGTTCGAGGTGAAGCAGTTGACTCCCGGAAAAATCAAATATGCCCGGATCAATACCCGCTGGCCCGGCTTATTGCGGATCACCGGCGAAGAGTTTGCTTTCCCGGAAGATGAGTGGCAAACACGGCGGATATTCTTCGCGCCGGAGTTTCCGACCGACAAAATCCGACAGCTGGAAGTCGGATTCAATCCGGAGGGGAAAACCTTCTCGTGGATGGTCCGCAACGTGCGGCTCTTCTATCTGAAGTGAGTTCCCCCGAAAAAACAGCTGCGGCCGGGAACCGGAATGCCGGTTCCCGGCCGCAGTGTTCATAAGTTCGGGAAAGGGAAAAATTCCGAACCGGATCTCAGGCTTTCCGGAATGGCTTCCCCCCGCGCGGCAGCACTACAGCAGAGAAGCCGCCAGCGCCGAAAGTTTGCTGCGTTCGCTGCGCGCCAGTGTGACGTGCCCGAAAACGCTCTGCCCCTTCAGCCGCTCCACCGTGTAGCTCAAGCCGTTGCTCGACGCATCAAGATAGGGATTGTCGATCTGATGAGGATCGCCGGTCAGCACCATCCTGGTATCCTCCCCGCAGCGGCTGATGATCGTCTTCACCTCGTGCGGCGTCAGATTCTGCGCCTCGTCGATGATCACGTACTGGCGCGGAATGCTCCGCCCGCGGATGTAGGTCAGCGCCTCCAGCTCCAGCTTGTGCGAATTGATCAACCTCTCGGTCGAATAGTGCGAAGAGCTCTTCGGGCGCCGTTCCGCTTCGCCGCCCAGCAGGAGATCGAGATTGTCGAAGATCGGCTGCATCCAGCTCGCCAGTTTCGCCCCCTTGTCGCCGGGCAGAAATC
>CAZPWP010000068.1:0-9569 GCA_964590295.1 uncultured Victivallis sp. | reverse complement strand
TCGCCGCGTTCCTGTGTGAAATCGCCGGGAACCTGCCCGGGGCATCCTCCGCGGAGGATGCCGCAACTTCCAAGACAGAAAGAGAGAATTCATCGTGCTGAACACATTGAAAAAAGCATTGAAGGCCCTGCTGGGCGACAACGCCCATTCGGTCACCGTCACCATCGAAACCAGAGACGGCGGCAAGATAAAAAACGCCGGACAGCGCCGGGAGAAACCACACGACCAAAACCGCGACCGGGAACGGGCGAAAGAGCAGCAAAAACAGCGAAAAAAAGAGCAGCAGAAGCCGCGGGAGAAAGCGCCGAAACACGAACGCGCCGCCAAAGAACCGCGTCCGCCGCGCGACCGCAAGCCGGCGCTCCAGACCGAGCCGCCCGCGATGCCGAAGCCGGAACACCCGACGGAACTCCGCGACGTGCCCCCCTGCGAGGGGAAAACCCGTTTTCTCGACCTGCCGCTCCACCCGGAGGTGCAGTTCGGCGTCCAGAATGCCGGATTCGAGTATTGCACGCCGATCCAGGCGATGACGCTGCCCGCGCTGCTCAAAGGGCGCAACCTCGCCGGGAAGGCCCAGACCGGCACCGGCAAGACCGCCGCCTTCCTGCTGGCGATCTTCACCCGGCTGCTCAACCATCCGGCGGAGCACCACAAGCCCGGCCGCGCCCGGGCGCTGGTGCTCGCCCCCACTCGGGAGCTTGCCATGCAGATCCACAAGGATGCCGAACAGCTCGGCGTCTTCACCGGGCTCTACAACACCGTCGTCTTCGGCGGCATGGACCACGAGAAGCAGCGCCGCTCCCTCGACCGGCCGATCGACATCATCATCGGCACTCCCGGCCGGGTCATCGACTATTCGCGCAGCAGCAGCCTCGATCTCTCGCAGGTGGAGGTGCTGGTGATCGACGAGGCCGACCGCATGCTCGACATGGGATTCATTCCGGACGTCAAGCGGATCGTCTCCCAGCTGCCCCGCAAGGGCGACCGCCAGACGCTGCTCTTCAGCGCCACCCTCGACGAGCACATTCTGCGGCTCACCTCCAGCTGGCTGGCGGAGCCGGTCATCGTCGAGAGCGAGCCGGAGAAGATGGTGAGCGAGAACATCGAGCAAACCTTCTACTCAGTGCTCCGCGAGGAGAAGCTCGCATTGACGCTCTACCTGCTCGCCCATGAACCCTACGACCGGGTGCTGATCTTCGGCAACCGCAAGGACGTCAATCTGCGGCTGCAGTACGATCTGGCCCGCTACGGCTATCAGGTGCCGGTGCTCTCCGGCGACATTCCGCAGGAGAAGCGGATCAAGATCCTCGAGCGGTTCCGCGAAGGCACCGAGAAGGTGGTGATCGCCACCGACGTCGCCGCCCGCGGAATCCACGTCGATGACGTTTCGCTGGTCATCAATTACGACCTGCCGGAACACGCCGAGGATTACGTCCACCGGATCGGCCGTACCGGCCGATCCGGACACACCGGCAAATCGATCAGCTTCCTCTGCGAATACGGGGCCTACTATCTGCCGGATATCGAGAAGCTGCTCGATGTCCGCTTCTCCAGCATCCTCCCGACCGAAGAGATGCTGAAACTCCCGGAGCCGGTGCAGGGGGCCAAACTCCCCCGGCGCGAACCGGAGGCAGAACGGCACGGCGGACACCGCGGCGGTTCCGGTCGCGGACGCAGAGGACGCGGAGGACGCCGCCGCTGAAAACGAAACGGGCGCACCGTTTCATCGGCACGCCCGGACGAGGACAAAAAAAATGGAGCGGGTGACCGGAGTCGAACCGGCGTCGCCAGCTTGGGAAGCTGGAGCATGACCGTTTTGCTACACCCGCATCGAATGAATGGTGGTAAATATAGCCCGATCACGCGGGATTTCAAGTCGGATTTGCAGGAAATCGGAGGATTTGTCATGAAAAAATGTGGTGGATACGCACTCCTTGCCGCCGTCGCCCTTCTCTCTGCCGCAGGCTGCAGCCTCATGCAGGAGGAGAAAAAACTCCCATCGGAGGATATCGAGATCTTCAAATTCTATCCGAATCTCATCTCCGTGCTGAAAAATCCGAACCTGCCGCCCAACAGCAGAGAGAAATATGAAGCCGCCCGGGAGATCATCCGCAAGGTGGACTTCAGCTTCACCCGCGAATCGAAGACGCTCAACGATATCTTCTCCCACGGAGACGCCATCATCGACTCGCCCAATACGCCGGACCGCACCATCTCCTTCAACTACCAGTTCGGCGACCACTATGTGCGGTTCCGCTTCTTCATGTACCGCAACTTCGTACTGCGCACCGAAGTGACCGAGAAGTAGGATGGGGGCCGCCGAAGCAGACCGGTTCTTCATGCGCGCCGCACTGGCGCAGGCGGAGCTTGCCGCCGCTGAAGGGGAGGTCCCGGTCGGCGCCGTGGCCGTCCGCGACGGAGAGATCATCGCCGTCGCCCGCAACCGGGTCGAAGCGACCGGATCCGCCACGGCGCACGCCGAATTCGAACTGCTCCGCGCCGCCGAAGCCGCCGTCGGCGGCCGCCGGATGAACGAGGTGGACTTCTACGTCACCAAAGAGCCCTGTCCGATGTGCGCCGGAATGCTGGTCAACGCCCGGGTCCGCCGACTGGTTTTCGGCGTCGGCGACCCGCACAGCGGCGGCTGCGGCGGCGCGCTCGACATCACCGGACATCCCGGTATGCTCTGGCACGTCGCGGTCACCGGCGGCGTCCTCGCCGATGAGTGCCGCGCCCTGCTCGAAACCTTCTTCCGCGACGCGCGGCAGCGCAAGGCTCCCCTCCCCGGCGGCATCCGGATGCGCAACTTCCGGCGCGACGCCTACTGCATCGAACTGAACAAACTCCTGAGGGAAGCCTTCAAGTGTGACTGGACGAACTGGTTCGAGGAACGGGGGTGGGACGAACGGTTCGAGAGCTACTCGATCGCCCGGCCGAACTCCGAACTCGCCGCTCACGCCGGAGTGTTCCGCCTGCGGCTCCGAATCACCGGAGAGTGTTTTCCCGCCATCCAGCTTGCCGCGATCGCCTCGGCCCGGGCTGACCGCGGCCGGGGCCTCGTCCGGCAGCTGCTGGAGGCCATTCTGGAACGGTACGATGATACACCGGCATTCCTCTCCGCCGGAGCCTCCTGGACGGAACCGGTCGCCCGGTTCGGCTTCCGCCCCCTCCGGGAGCAACTGGCTGTCGTGGAGACGGAACTTGCCGGAACGTCTCCGCCGCACAGACTCACGCCCCGCGAAGCCCGTCCGCTGCTGGAGGAGAACCGCTGCACCTCCGCCGTATTCGCGGCGGAGGAGGCGCTGCCGCTCGAACTGCTGCACCTCTGCGGCGACTGGCGGGATCACCTCTATCTGCTCCGCGACGGACTCGCCGCCGCCTGTCTCCGGAACGGGGAGACGCTCCGGATCGCCGCCATCTTCGGACCAAACCCCGCCAGCTGGGAGGAGATCGCCCCGCGGCTCCCCTTCCCCGGCGTCCGGCGCGTGAAGTTCGGATTCACGCCGGACGCGCTCGAAGCGCCGTTCCGCCTGGAGGAGTACACCCCGCCGTACAGAAAGTTCCTGCGCGGCGATCTCCCGCTGCCCGTCGCGTTCCATTTTCCGGATTCGCTGGAAACCGGCATGGGGCCGGTGGCAATCCGCTAAAAAAGCGTTATATTACACTGACTCAATTTCGCTGGAAACGACAACAACCGCCGAGCTGAACCATGAATCTTGCTGAACCAGTTCCCAGCCCCGCCGAACCGGAGCCGTCCCATACCGGTTCAGCGCCAAGCAGGGTAAAATCCATCGAGCGCCTCGCTCCCTCGCTCTCCCTGGAACACCTCAACGGCCGGGATATCGCCGGATTCCGGATCCTCTCCGAACTCGGTCGCGGCAACAACGGCGTGGTCTACCTCGCCCGGCAGCTGACGCTCGACCGCGAAGTCGCCCTGAAACTCCTGCTCCCGGAACTCGCCGCCGAGCCGGACTACATCCGGAACATCCTGCGCGAAGCCCGACTCGCCGCCCGGCTCGACCACCCCAATATCGTCCAGGCGCTCGACGCCGGCGCCTCTCCGGAAGGCTTCTACTTCTTCGCGATGGAATACGTGCCGGGCAGGACCCTCGAGGAGATCCGAGTCAAGCAGCAGGGAGAGCTGTCGATGCGCTTCCTTCTGGACGTTTCGATCCAGCTCGCCGATGCGCTCACCTACGCCTGGAAGCACTGCCAGATGATCCACGGCGACATCAAGCCGGGCAATCTGCTGATCCGCAACGGGGACCGGCTGCTCAAAGTGGCCGACCTCGGACTCGCCCGCATCAGCGGAGCCCAGAGGGTCGACGAGATCATGGTCACACCGCTCTACGCCGCGCCGGAGGTGATCCGGGGGGATTTTTCCAAGGCGGGGCAAACCAGCGACATCTACAGTTTCGGCGTGATGTTCCACGAACTGGCCGCGGGCAGGCCCCCCTTCCGGGGCGACACCGACACGTTGATCGACGCCCATCTCAACCTGCCTCCGCCGCCGTTGTGGGAAGCCAATCCGGATATCGATCCGGAACTCACCCGCTTCATCATGCAAATGCTGAAAAAGGAACCAGAAGACCGGCCTGCCAACTGGGAGGAAATCGGTGCTTTTCTGCGGAAAATCCGCACCCGGCTCTATGCGCCCGGACACACCGCCCGCCGTCCGCCGCACCCGTACCGTAAATCGGCTCTCCGCGAATACACCGCGCGGCACCGTCCCGGAAGCAAAGTGATCCCGGCGATGCTGAAAGCGCTCGCCGCCGTGATCGCCCTGCTGCTGGTGGGGGCCTTCCTCTACGCGGCCTTCCGGTTCCTCATTGAGGATACCACGCTGCAGCCGATCACCATCACGCCGCAGCAGCCGGAGGAGATATCCAGCCGCGAGGAGCTCTCCCCGCGGGAAATGCTGAAGGTGGCGCTCTCCGGCGAGGCAATGCGTTCTCTTCCGCCGCCGAAACCGCTTCCGCCGGAAACGACGAACGGCGGGCAGCAACGCAAAGCAACTCCGCCTCCGCGCCGAACCGCCGAACCTGCCCGGCAGGAGCCGTCTTCGCCCCCGCCGGAGATCGTGCGGGAAATTCCGCAAGTTCCCGCCGAACGGATCTTCAACCCGCGGGTATCGGTCAGCGCACTGCGCAAACGGCTGCAGAAACTCGACCGGATGCTCGATCAGCTCAACGCGGATGATTTTCCGCCCGAATGGAAAACGCAGGCGCGGGAGGTCGGCGCTCACGCCTGCCTCCTGCTGCTCCAGCTCGCCACCCGCGGCCTGCCGATTCCGGAGCCGGAACGCTTCGAACCGGTCACCTCCCGCCGGAAGTCCGATTGGACCACCTTCGGCGGCATGGCGGGATACATCCGGGTCTATCCGAAGATGCCTCCGCTGCAGCTGGCGCGCGGGTTCGGTGCCGGATTCTATCAGGAACTGCGCAAGAAGCGCCGCGTTCCGGCGGGAATGGAGAAGGATTTCAGCCGTGCATTCGAATTTTTCGTGCGGGAACGGCTAGGGCGGCCTCCGGCCCGCACCGGCGACAACAACGTGCTGCGCAGCTGCAACTACTCCCTGGCGGCTTTCGCCGACTCCCTTCAGGCCAACACCCTCGGCCGCCGGCTCCGGCAGACCGTCAATCAGAAGTGAACCCCCCGGAACGGCAGTTTGTTCGGGTGGCGCAGCAGCCAGCAGCGCGGACACATAAAATTGCCCAGCCCGTAGATTGAGGCGCGCTGGTCGGATTCATAGATTTCGACCCATTCGCCCTCCATCACTTCGATCCGGTCCGGAGAATTGTCGGCGATCAGGATGCCGGGGCCGCGGACCACTTCGATTTCCACTCGAGAATCCGGCGCCAGCACCAGATGGTTGACCTCCTCGGTCGAGTTGCTGAACGCCAGCCCGATTCCGACCCGGAACACACTGTGGGTGATGCTGCGGTAGTAGGCGGTGCTGCCGTGGACGCTCGACAGCCCGACGCCGTCGCCAACCACCTCGTTGGCGTAGAGTTCACCGTCGATCCACACCCGGTAGCGCAGCGCGCTGGAGTGGTCGAGATTGTGCAGAAACACATCATTCAGAGCCGTGACTTCGCGGCCGTGCACCCGCCCCGCCACCTTCGGCAGCGAAACCAGCGCGGTTTTCCCCTCCTGGAAGGCGGCAAGCTGAAGTTCGCAGCGGTGATCCGGGCAGAGCGGCGCGGTGCGGGCGTCGCGGATCGGCAGCTTCGGCACCCCCGGACACTCCCGTTCGGCGCCGAGCAGCGCCCCGTCGCCTCCGTGAGCGACCACCAGAGAGAAATCCCGCGCCGTCTCCTCAAATCCGAACCCGCCGAGCAGCGGGCGGATATCCTCCAGATTTTTCCCCACCAGTTTGATCTTCATATCTTCACTCCGTATCGCGTCACCGCCACCATGGCGTAGAGGATCGCCGCCGCCGCGTTGCCGACGTTGATCGAGGCTTTTTCTCCGAACATCGGCAGACTGACCAGTCCGTCGACCAGCGCCAGCGTCTCCGGTGCGACGCCGAGCGCCTCGTTGCCAAAAATTACCGCCAGCGGGAACTCGTAGTTCATCTCCCAGGCAAACCGGCTCCCCGGCATCGGTTCGGCGGCGAGAATCATCCGGCACCCCTCCGCCCGGAGCGTGCGCACCGCCGTCGCCGAATCGGGCATCACCCGACAGGGGACCATCGCATCCGCCCCCATGGCGGTCTTGGCCAGCTTCGGGTGCGGCGGCGCGGGCGTATAGCCGCAGGCGATGATCTCCGCCGCGCCGATCGCTTCGGCGATCCGGAAGATGTTGCCGGTGTTGTACGCGCTGCGCAGCCGGTCCAGCACGATGCTGATCTCTTCCACTCCGGGAAACCTCCTGTTTCGAAATTCCATTAAATTTATCTCTTTCCGCCGCTTTTGCAAGTGCGAAAACTTGCCGAAAAGCCATTTTGATGATATATTACAGAAACATTTCTTAATCTTCGGAACATGTGAGGTTTTCCGTATGCCCAAAATTCATCCCTCCGCAATCGTCGCAGAAGGCGCCATCCTCGATGACAGTGTGGAAGTCGGTCCTTTCTGCTGTGTCGGCCCCCATGTAAAAATCGGCGCCGGAACCCGGCTGATCGGCCACTGCAACATCGACGGCTACACCACGCTCGGCACCGGCAATGTGGTCCACCCTTTCGCGGCGCTCGGGCAGCCGGCGCAGGATCACGCGGTCGTCCCCGGGGCGAAAACCTATCTCAAGATCGGCAACGACAACGTCTTTCGTGAAGGGTGCGCCATCCACACCGGCACCAAGCCGGACAGCGAAACCGTCATAGGCAATCACTGCATGTTCATGAACGCCACCCACGTCGCCCACAACTGCCGGATCGGCAACAACGTCATCTTCGTCGGCTTCTCCGGCTGCGCCGGGTACTGCGAGGTGTTCGACAACGTGCTTCTCTCGGCGCTCTCCGGGATGCACCAGTTCTGCCGGATCGGCCGGTTCGCCATCATCTCCGGCGGCTCGGTCTTCTCGCAGGACGTGCCTCCCTTCATGATGGCCGAGGGGCGCAACGGCGGCGTCAAGATGATCAACAAGATCGGGCTGCAGCGCGCCGGATTCAGCAGCGAAACGATCACCACCATCAAACACATCCACCGGATCTACTACCGCAGCGGACTCATCCCCTCCAACGCGCTCGCGAAAATCAAGGAGGAGCTGCCGCAGACCCCGGAGGTGCTCGAATTCATCCAGTTCTGTGAAAGCAGCAAGCGCGGCGTCCTGCCTCCGCACAAGGAAGGCCACCGCAACTAACAGACAGAGAGGAAATTTCATCATGCTTGAACCTTTGAAGAAAAATCCAGATTTCACCCCGCGCCGCGGCCCGGTGGTGCTCGCCATTCTCGACGGTGTAGGCTTCGGCAAGTACACCGACGGCGACGCGGTGCTCAACGCCCACACTCCGGTGCTGGACCGCCTGCTCAAGGGGTGCCCGACCACCCGGCTCAAAGCGCACGGCACCGCGGTGGGCATGCCCTCCGACGCCGACATGGGCAACAGCGAAGTGGGACACAACGCCATCGGCTGCGGCCGCGTCTTCTCGCAGGGCGCGAAGCTGGTCGAAGAAGCGGTCGAGTCGAAGAAGCTCTTCGCCGGCAAAACCTGGAAGAAGCTGATCGCCAATGTGAAGGAGCAGAATTCGACGCTCCACTTCATCGGTCTCTTTTCCGACGGCAACGTCCACAGCAACATCGCGCATCTGAAGGCGATGGTGCTGGAGGCGAAGGCGGAAGGGGTCCGTCGCATCCGCATCCACGCGCTGCTCGACGGCCGCGATGTGCCGGAAACCTCGGCGCTGGAATACATCGATCCCTTCGAGGAGTTCCTCGCCGGGCTGAACCGCGACGGCGTCGACTTCCGGATCGCTTCCGGCGGCGGCCGCATGGTCATCACCATGGACCGTTACGGCGCGAACTGGGAGATGGTTCACAAGGGGTGGGAAACCCACGTGCACGGCAACGGGGAGTTCTTCCCCAATGCGCACGAGGCGATCGTGAAGTTGCGCGAGCGGACCGGCGCCATCGACCAGGATCTGCCCGCATTCGTCATCTCCGACGACGGCAAGACGCCGGTGGGGCCGATTGAGGACAACGATTCGGTGATCTACTTCAACTTCCGCGGCGACCGTTCGCTGGAGATCACGGCGGCGTTCGAGGAGGAGGCGTTCGACAAGTTCGACCGCGGCCGCCGTCCGAAGGTGATGTACGCGGGGATGATGGAGTATGACGGCGACCTGCACGCGCCGAAGCTTTTCTTGGTCAACCCGCCGGAAATCGACCACACGATGGATGAATATCTCTGCGCGACCGGCGTCAGCCAGCTCGCGGTGAGCGAAACCCAGAAGTACGGGCATGTAACTTACTTCTTCAACGGCAACCGTTCCGGGAAGTTCGACGACAAGCTCGACACCTATGTGGAGATCCGGTCGGATGTGGTTCCCTTCGAACAGCGCCCGTGGATGAAGTGCGCCGAAATCACCGACAAGGTGGTCGAAGCGATTGAAGGCGGCGCCTACCGGATGATCCGGCTGAACTATCCCAACGGCGACATGGTCGGCCACACCGGCAGCATGGATGCGGTGCTAGTCGCGATGGACGCGCTGGATCTCTGCCTCGGCCGTCTGGTGGAAGCGGTGAAGAAGGCGGGTGGCGTGCTGGTGATCTCCGCCGACCACGGCAACGCCGACGACATGCTCGAACACGACAAGAAGGGCAACGTCAAACTCGATGCGGAGGGCAACCCCTGCCGCAAGACCAGCCATTCGCTCAATCCGGTGCCGTGCATCATCTACGATCCGGAGAGCAAGGGCGAATACAAGCCGGAGCTGCGCGAAGGTCTCGGCATCAGTTCGCTGGCCGCGACCTGTATCGAACTGCTCGGCTACAAGGCGCCGGCGGATTACGATCCGGCGGTGATCCAGTTCCGGTAAGTTCCAGATCGAGTAGGAGAGGGAATTAAGAAACTCTCTTAATTTCCTCGTCCTCTCACACCACCGGACGTACGGTTCCGTATCCGGCACT
>CAZPWP010000067.1:0-9702 GCA_964590295.1 uncultured Victivallis sp. | reverse complement strand
GCGCTTAACAGAGCGTGAAAGAGGTGTGACTTATGGCAAAGACCGTCGAAGAGGCTAAAAATGGAGCGAGTGACCGGAATCGAACCGGCGACAATCACGTTGGCAACGTGATGCTCTACCAACTGAGCTACACTCGCAATTTTCTTTGCCATTTTATTTAATATATGCCGTTTTTTTTGCTTTGCAAGCTCAAAATCGCAATTTTTCCCAAAAAAATCCCGCGACCGGCCCGGTGGATTTCCACCGGAGAAGCCGCGAGAACGTTTTCCCCGCCGCAGACAGGCTTTTCACTCGTAACGAAGCGCTTCAATCGGGTCCAGCTGCGACGCCTTCCACGCCGGATAGAAGCCGAAAATCACCCCGACCGCCGCCGAAACCAGCACCGCGGCGAGAACCGCACCCGGACTCGACTGAATCGGCCAGTTCAGATATTTCTGAACCAGCAGCGCCGAACCATGCCCCAGCAGGATTCCAACGATGCCGCCGACCAGGCAGAGCACCATCGATTCGATCAGAAACTGCTGGAGGATGTCCCGCGACCGGGCGCCCACCGCCATTCGCAGTCCGATCTCCCGGGTGCGTTCGGTCACCGATACCAGCATGATGTTCATGATTCCCACGCCGCCGACCACCAGCGAAATCAGCGCCACGCCCAGCAGCAGATTGGTCATCACCGTCGAGGTGCTCGAAAGCATTTTCATGAATTCAGCCGAGTTTCGGATATGGAAGTCATTCTCCTGGTCCGGTTTGAGCCGGTGGCGTTCCCGCAGCAGCGCCGTCACATCCGCCTCCACATCGCTCACCAAGTCCGGCGAGACCGCGCTCAGCAGAATCATATCCACCTGAATAAACTTTGGTACGAGCAATGTATCTGTCTCTACATTCTCAGCTTGTTCAGGATAAAAAGCGACCCCTTCTGCCGGATATAAATCGGAAGGCGTAGTGGCCGCAGTACTGGTCGTATCGGTGGCTGTCCCTGTTGTAAGCCCTGTCAATCGGAGCCGGACCGTCGTCCACGGCGCAATGATCACATCATCCTCGTCGGCGCCCATCATGTTTGCGCCCTTGCTCTTCAATACTCCGATCACCTTGAAGGCGGTATCCTTGAGCCGCACCTCGCTGTCGATCGGCGAACGGCCGCCGAACACCTCGCGTACGATCGTCGATCCTACCAGGCAGACCGGAGCGCGGGATTCCACCTCGCGGAGGGTGAAGTTGCGCCCCTCACTGATCTCCCAGTTACGGATGACGAGAAAGTCCGGCGCGCTGCCGACGATCTGCCGCGGCGCATAGTTGACGTTGCCCGAAACCGCCTGATACCCCTGCGCGTTCACCATCGGCACGGCGCGACCGACGGAGGAACATTCACGCAGAATCGCTTCGCAGTCCTGCGGCGTGAGCGTCATCCGGCTCCCGGACCCCTGGTTGACACCGCCCCGGCGGGAAGCGCCCGGAATCACCAGAATCGTATTCGCCCCCATCTTCTCGATCGAGGACTTGATCGACTGTGAGGAGCCGTTGCCGATCTCCATCATCGTGATGACCGCGGCAATGCCGATGACGATGCCGAGCGTCGTGAGCAGCGCCCGGGTCGGATTGCGCATCAGCGCCTTGAGTGCGACATTGACGGTACTGCTTACTTTCATGACTGCATCGCCTTTCCTTCATAGGTGCCGTGGACTATCTGCCCGTCCTGCACGTGAATCGAACGTTTGGCAAAACCGGCGATCTCCACCGAGTGAGTCACCAGGATGACGGTGATCCCTTCGTCGTTGAGTTCGCTGAACATCCGCATCACCTCCCCGCTGGTATGCGAGTCGAGGTTGCCGGTCGGCTCGTCGGCGAACAGCACCGGCGGACGGTTGATCATCGCACGGGCGATCGCCACCCGCTGCTGCTGTCCGCCCGAAAGCTGCGACGGATAGTGGTAGATTCGATCGGCGAGACCGACCCGCTCAAGCATTTCGATCCCGCGCTTCCGGCGCTCCCGGCGGGAAAGCCCTCCCGCGGTATAGGCAAGCGGCATGATCACATTCTCCAGCGCGGTTGTACGCGGCAGCAGATTGAAACTCTGGAAGACGAAGCCGATCTTGCGGTTGCGCACCTGCGCCCGGTGGTCACCGGACGCGCGCCCAACCTCCTCACCGTCGAGCAGGTAGTCCCCGGTGGTCTGGCGGTCGAGGCAGCCGAGGATGTTCATCAGCGTGCTCTTGCCAGACCCGGACGCCCCCATCAGCGCGACATACTCCCCCCGTTCGATCGACAGCGTGATCCCTTTGAGGACCGGCACATCGATTTCCCCCAGGAAATAGGTCTTGGTGATATCCTTGAGTTCAATCAGTTTCATTTACCGTTTCTCCGCGGCGGCGGTTTCGGCAGGAAGGGGCTACCACCGGAGGAGAAGGAGGCTTTTTCCGCGGTCACCACGGTGGTGCCGGTCACCACCTGCATCCCCTCTTTCAGTCCGTCGCCGGAAACTTCCGTGACAGCACCGTCATTAAGTCCGGTCTTGACCCGGAGCGGACGCATCGTTTCGCCGTCGCGTATCCAGATGATCCCCTCCTTTTGTCCGCGCAGTTCGGCAGCGGCGGCGAGCTCCTCCTGATAATGCTCCGGCACCTGTCCGGGTTCCGGCAGATAACGCAGTGCAGCGTTCGGAACAATGAGCACGCCTGTGCGGCTGTCGCGGATAAACTTCACGTTCGCAGTGAGATAGGGCAGCAGGACTCCATCGGAGTTGTCCGTCGTAACCTCCACAACGTAGGTGACCACGTTCTGCGACATGGTCGCGTTGAGCCGGATCTTTAACACCTCTCCCTTGAAAGTCCGATTTGGGAAGGCATCCACCGTGAACTCCACCGGCATGCCCGGTTTGATGCTGCCAATGTCGGCCTCGTTGACCGAAACCCACACCTGCATCCGCTTCAGGTCCTTGGCGATCAGGAAGATGCTCGATGCGCTCATATTTGAGACCACGGTCTGACCGATACTGACCCGGCGGTCGATAACAACGCCGTCGACCGGGGAACTGATCACACAGTAGTCGAGGTTACGCGACGCCTTGTCCAACGCCGCCTCGGCGGTGGACAGCTGCGCTTCCGCCTGCGCCAGCTGCGCGTCCGCAACCAGCTTGGCCGCGTTCGCGGCGAGGAACTCCGCTTCGGCGTCATCGTATTCGCTCTTCGCCATCGCCTGTTTGGGATAGAGGTCCAGCGCGCGGTTCCAGTTGTTCTTCGCGAGAGCGAGCTTCGCTTCCGCCTGCTTGATGTTCGCCTTGGCGCTGAGGATCGAGGCCTGCGCTTCCTGCTCCGCCGCCTGCGCGGAACGGACCTCCGCCGCATAGAGCACATCGTCAATGTTGGCAAGCACCATTCCCTGTTTGACCGGTGAACCGTAATCGACACTCTTGCCGTCGGCGTCAATACCGAAGGTGACGATTTTGCCGGTCACCTGGGCTCCGACGTTGACCAGCTCTTCCGGTTCGACGGTGCCGGTCGCGCTGATGGTACTGAAGATATCCGACCGGGTCACGTTCTCAGTGTTGAACTGCACGATATCCTTCTTGCTCAGCCAGGTGCGGTACCCCCAGATTCCACCGGCGGCGAGTGCGGCCAGCACAATCAGAACCAACAACAGTTTCAACACTTTTTTCATCCGATTCAACCTCCATTACCGCTGCCTGGACAGCGTTCTTTTTCTTTAAAAACGTTTCGGAAAACCTGTTTATTGTCCGGCTTCCGTTGATTTCAATAAAAATAATGCTAAATTATCCTGTACAGTATCAAAAATACCGCAACAGGAGCTTTTTCCATGAAATCTGGAACATAAACGCGCCGTCATCACCGGCGGAGCCAATGGAATCGGGCGCGAGGTCGCCGAACTCTTTGTCGCCGAAGGCGCTCAGGTCGCCATTCTCGACTTCGACTGTGAAAACAGCCACGCCGCCGCAATCGCGCTGATGCCCCACAAAATCCGGGTCAACGCTATCGCCCCGGCACCACCGATACGCCCGGGCTGTGCTCTTTCTCGCTTCGGAGGAGTCCGGGTTCGTCTACGCCACCAACCTGCTGGCCGACGGCGGCTACACCATCATCTGACGCGGGAACTCCGTTACGAACCCCACCCCATCGCATTGAGATAGATCGAGGCGATGGAGAGGCGGTTCGCCTGCGTCGGCGCCTGGTCGAGCAGTCCGGAGAGCGACGGCGTCTGCAGCGTCAGATCGACCAGCCCGTCGACATCCTCCGCGCTGAAGCCGAAATCCGCCAGTTTCTCGGAGACGCCGACCGAAACCAGCCAGCGTTCCACCCCCTTCGCCGCCTTCACCGCCTCGCCCGGCGCCCCGGTGAGCCCCGGCACGATCGGCGTGAGCAGATCCGCCAGCACCGCCGAGCGGGCGGCGTAGATCTCCCGGATCACGGCGGGCAGCAGAATGGAAAGCCCCAGCCCATGCGCCAGTTCCGGATGCAGAGCGCTCAGCGGATGCTCCAGCGCGTGCGTGTAGTGCAGCAGTCCGTTGTCGAATGCGACTCCGGCGATCATCGCCGCATAGGAGAGGAAGTAGCGCGCGGTCAGGTTCCCCGGCTCCCGGAGTGCCAGCGGCAGATATTTCGCCACCAGCTTGACCGTCTCGGTCCCCAGCATGACTGCCAGCGGATTCGCCGAGCGACTGGTCGCGGCCTCGATCACATGGTTGACCGCGTCAATGCTGACGAAGCAGGTCTGTTTCTCCGACAGTGTCACCATCAGCGCCGGATCGTCAATCGACCAGACCGGATAAATACAGTCGAAGGCGATCACCGGCTTGAAGTTCTTCTCCGTGTCGGTCACCACGGCGAACCGGTTCGACTCGGAACCGGTTCCATGGGTCAGGTTGACCGCCAGAATCGGCAGCGCCTCCGCCGGGGCGAACTCTCCGTTGAACAATGCGGCGGCGCTCTTCCCCGGATTCTTGAGCAGGATTGCCGCCCCCTTCCCCGCATCGATGGCGCTGCCGCCGCCGATGGCGATCACCGCTCCGGCTCCGATGTCGGCGCCGAGCGCGACCGCGGTATCCACCTGCCCTGTGGTGGGATTCGGCGTCACGCCGTCGTAGACCGCATACCGGATCTTCGCCCGGTCGAGTGCCGGCGCGATTTTCGCCCAGGCGCCGGTGACCTTGTAGGAGCTGCGGCCGGTGACCACCAGCGCACTCTTCACACCGCGCGCGACCATCTGCGACGCGATGGTGTCGATCGAATCAATCGCCCCTACACCGAAATAGATGTCACTCCGGGTGCGGATCACCCGCACATCATGAATATCAATGCCGCAATCCCACATGATAGAACCTCCCCGTTTGGTTTGTTTCCGGGCACTTCGCCGCTATTGCGTACCATACCACAAAAAAGGGAATTTTTCAAGCCTCCGACGCGGGGATTTCTCCAACTCTCCCGCGCTTCGCCGGGGGGGCGGGCTCCGGTTCACCGCGACAACGAATGGTGATATTGGATGACGCCGTCGGCGATGCCGCGCGCCAGCTTTTCAATGTAGGCGGCGCTGTTCAGATTGAGCTCCTCCTGCCGGTTCGACAGGAAACCCACCTCGATCAGCACTCCCGGGCAGCGGATGTCGCGCAGCACCGCAAAACGCGCCCGCTTCACTCCGCGGTCGACCGCGCCGGTCCGCGACAGCAGCGCACGCTGGATGTTGTAGGCCAGAACGATGTTGTTCGAGTCGAAAGCGTTGCCGTTGTACTTCGTCCAGACCGTCTTGCCTCCGTTGCTGGAAGGGGCGCCGGCTGGCGTGAGGCAGAAGGTTTCGATTCCCTTGACCGAGCGGTCCGCGGCGGAGTTGATATGCAGCGAGAGAAAGAGGTCCGCATCGTACCTGCGCTGGAGGGCGCTGCGCTGATCGAGGTCGAGATAGAGGTCGGAGTTCCGGGTCATAATTACCCGGTAGCCGCAGGCGCGGAGCACCGCCGCCAGCCGCCGCCCCAGCCGGAGCGTGATGTCCTTTTCGAACGAACTCTTTCCGGCCGCGCCCCGGTCTTTGCCACCGTGGCCGATGTCGAGCATGATCGTCCGGATCGAATGGCGGAACCCCTTCCGGGAGCCGAGCAGCGGATCGAGGGTCCGGGCCAGATCGAGCGAACTTACGTAGAGCGTTCCGGCGCGCACGACCGGACTGAAGCACTGCGAAATGCGCACCCCGTTGAGAAACATGTACCGCTTCTCCTGATAGACGGTCAACCGGTCGGTGCGATTGGTGAGCACCCGGGCCGTTGGAGTTCGGGCGAAACGCATGTTGTGACGCATCGCCACATCGTACAAATTGGCATAGTTTTGCTTGGCGACAGTGATGGTCCGCACGCTCGCCGCATCAGCATCCATTGCTGCGGCCGCCGCAAACAAGATCGCGACCAACGTCGTCGGTAGAAGTCTCGGAATCACCTCAGTGCGCCCTCACCGGTTCGAGCCTGACCTGCCCGACAGTGTCCTCCACCGGCGGATACATCGCAGGAAGCGCCGGGGCGATCATCACTGCTTCCCGCAGTGATCCGAGCACGAATGCCTTCGCCTCGCACAGCGCCTGCTCCCACGGCAGCTCCAGTGCGAAAGCGGCGGCCAGCGCAGCGCTCAGTGTGCAGCCGGTACCGTGCGATGCCGCTTCCACATCGGGAACCCGGGGCGAACCGAGGCGGTAGAGCTCCCCGTCGCGGCAGACGAAATCGACCGCCGCCTTTCCGCCGCCGCGGGCGTGGCCGGTCTTGAGCAGCACCGAAACGCCCCAGCGTTCGTAACACTCGAGCGCCGCGTCGCGATAGTCATCCGGCCCGTTGAGACGGCGGCCGAGCAGAAGCTCCGCCTCCGGAATGTTCGGCGTGATCCAGTCGGCGACCGGAATGAGCCGGTTCCGGAACCGCGCCACCGCGTCGTCGGCCAGCAGTTTCGCCCCCGAGGTGGAAACCATCACCGGATCACAGACCAGATGGAGGCCGCGCGCACCGACCACGTCGGCGACCGCGTCGACAATCTCCGCATCAAAGAGCATTCCGCTCTTGGCGAACCGGACCGGAATGCGGTCCATCACCGTTTCAATCTGACAGCGAACCCCCGCCGCGGGCACCGGATCCACCCGCCGCACCTCCAGCGGGTTCTGCGAAGTGACCGCAGTGAGCGCCACGCAGCCGTAGACGCCGAACGCATTGAACGTACGCAGATCCGCTTCGATTCCCGCGCCGCCGCAGGAATCGCTCCCGGCGATGGTGAGCGCGGTCGGATACAACTCAGTTTCCCGGTTATTTCTGATCATGATTTGTCTTTGCCGCATTTCCGGATTATATTTTTCATACACTACATCGCCAAACAGAAAAAAACAAATCCGGGTTCGATGTTTATTTCGGATATCTTGAAAAAAATCGCCGCGGCACTGCTGCTCGGCATCGGAACGCTCCATGCGGCAGGTGTGGTCACCGCCGACGGAGTCGAGCTCGCCGTCGGCGGCGCCGACGCGACCGAAACCGCCGAACTGCTCAAGGCGTTCGACCGGCAGCTCTGCACGGTGTTCCGGGTGAACTCTCGCCGCTCGCCGATCCGCTGCCGGATCACCGCTTCGCCGAACGCGGCGCCGGGCGGCATACTCTTCCGCACCCGCCGAAACCAGTGGGATGTGGAGTTCAACACCACTCTCCCCGGCTGGCGGGAGGATCCCGAACTGTGGCGGCGCCTCGCCGGAATTCTGCTGCTCGCCAAGCACGGCGCCCCCCCGCCGGAAAATCCCGCCTGGCTGCCGGCCTGGCTTTCAGAAGGAATCCTGGCGCAGCTGGAGGAGCAACGGGGCGCCGAACGACTGCTGCGCCGCAACCGCCAGTACCTGATCACCCGTGCGCTGCTGGCGGCGAAGCTGCCGCTGCCTGATTTCCGGTACATGACCGGCGAACTTGATCCGTCCCGGCTGACGCGCAGCGAACGGAAGTGGTACCGGGAGTTCTCCCGGCTGTTGCTCGATATCCTCGGCAGCCTCACTTCGCAGGCAGACAACGCCCTGCTGGACTACGCGCTGCTCTCAGCGGATCCGAAACACTCCGCTGAACATGTCCGCAGTTCCACCATCGAGCGGGTCCTGCGGAACGCGGCACTGCGCGCCGCGCCGCAAGCGGGATGCGGAAATACCCCGGTCAATCTCCAGCGTTTCCTCGAAAATTGCGCCCGGCGCACCGTCTGGCACCTCTTCGCCCCGATGCCGCCGGAGTTCGCCGAGGCGCGGTTCCGCGAAATCAACCAGCTGGAGCTGCCCGTCCTCGACGCCAACCGGAAACCGACCGGAAAAATCGAAATTGCTCCGCTCGACACCCTGCCGGACCGACTCATCGACCGCCCGGATGGAATCGCGATCCGCGACCGCAAGATCCGCGAAATCCACAGTCTGCCCCCCGGCAACTCCCCGGAGATTCTCGCCCGCTGCCGGGAGCTGGGCGAAGCGATCCGGCTGCTGCCGCTGAATCCCGAAGATCCCGCCCGCGCCGCCGCCGTCACCCGCTTCCGGAAGGCGCTCTCCGAGCTGGAAAACTACTTCCCCTACCGCATCCGGCTGGAGGAGAAACTCGACGACTACGACCGGAATGCGCTTTCTTCCATCGAGCGGTACGCCGACCGGATCGAAGCGCTCCGCGCCACCCCGCCGTTTCTCACGGAGAAGGCGGCGGAACTGCTCGAGCGCGTCGAAAAACGCTACCTCGACGAGTGATGCGCTCCGGAATTTCTTCATTGCAATTTCCTCCCGCGAGTGTTATATTATGGTTTGCCGATTCATTTCCCGTCGGCGGAAGATCCGGGGAAACGGATCAGGGAAAGAGGGGAAGCAACCCAATCACGACAGGGTAATGTTATGAAAGAATATGCAACTGTCCAGCCGCTGCTGAAGCGCGGCAGCGAATTTCTCGGTGTTCAATATCCGATCATCTGCGGAGCGATGACCTGGGTTTCCGAACCGAAACTGGTCTCCGCCGTCGCCAACGCGGGAGCTTTCGGCTGTCTCGCCGGCGGCAACGCCCCGGCCGATGTCCTCCGCGCCCAGATCGCCGAGATGAAGGAGCGCACCGACAAGCCGTTCGCGGTCAATCTGATCACCATCGCTCCCGCCTATAAAGCCCACCTCGAAATGCTCGCCGAAGTGAAGGTCCCCTACATCATCTTCGCCGGCAGCTTTCCCCGCGAAAAGGAGATCGAAGCGGCCAAGGCGACCGGGGCAAAAGTGCTCTGTTTCGCTTCGACCATCTCGATCGCCGAACGGATGATCCGCTTCGGCGCCGATGCGATCATCCTCGAAGGCAGCGAGGCGGGCGGCCATATCGGCCACGTCTCCACCACTGTGCTGGTCCAGCCAGGTCCTCCCTGCATTCGTATCAGTGGTGGTGAACTATGAGGCCTCACTCAGCCTTTCAACTCATGGAGCCACTTCGGACTTGTAGTAGAACTTAACATAGTGTATGTACAAATATTTCTTTATTTTTGAAAATATCATTTGATTTGTGGTGTTCATTTGAATACTTGCATTCTTGGTGCACATACTTCTTGGAACTTTCAAGGTTTAAAGAAGTCAACCCAATTAGAGCATATTCCAGCTTTTTTTTTCTTTTTTTTTTTTTTTTTTATAGATAAAAGTATGTCACAGAATCACACAGAATCACAGAATTGTAGGGGTTGGAAGGGACCTCCAGAG